>JAUQQI010000070.1:0-3973 GCA_030549955.1 Chloroflexota bacterium | reverse complement strand
ACCCTGACCCTGCCCGTCGCGCACGGCGACCAGCGGTCGGTCTACCGGTTCGTCTTCGAGGTCCTGCCCTAAAACCGATGCGCCGGCCCGGGGGGACGGCCGGGACGGCGCCCGCGGCGGCTTCAGGGTTCTACCCCAGTTCACCGTCAGCCCGCTGAGCGGACCGGTCGGCACCCCGATCACCATCACCGGAAAGGGAACCGGCGTTAAGACCTGGGAGAGCCTCTGGGCCGTCACCTACGACAACAAGTACACCGGCTGGCTCTCCGCCGTCACAACCCGGGGAACGGTAAAGGCGGTCATCCGGGCCGCCGGTCCGCCAGGCAAGCACATTATCAAGGTCTGGCACGGCGGCCACGGTATCCCCTATCTCAACTGGGAGCAATCGCCCCAGGCCCACCGGCCTGTCTTCACCTTCGAGTTCACCGTCACTGAGGACGCTGGGCCGCCTCCTGCCTCGGTTGACTGGCCCGACGACGATGCGGTCGCGACCGCCAACGACGGGGTAATTCGGACCACTGCCGGAAATACGCCGGTGGCCCCGGGCGTTTCAGCAACCATCACCCCGGCCTGGGGACCGGTTCTGTCAAAGGCGACCCTGACGGCAGCCGGCCTTGAGCCGAACGGCCCCGTGGACCTCTTTTACATGACCGCCCGGGGCAACCGGACCAGCGGCCTCGGCTGGGGGCTGGCCGAAATCAGCCTCGGCCAGGCCAGGACCGACGGCCAGGGCAATGTGCGCTTTGAATTCGAGATCCCTGATGACCTGGGCGGCTGGCACATGGTCAAGCTGGTCCAGAACGGACGGGTCGTAGCCGAAGCCCCGGTCCTGGTTGTGCCCAGCCTGGTCAGCGTAGCTCCGGCGCGGGTACGGGTTGGGGAGACGTTCCAGGTTCACCTTAAAGGCGTCGGCTGGACCGAGCTGGACAATATCTACGCTGTCACCTATGACAACGCTTTCATCGGCTTCGCCTGCGGTTTCAATAGCAACGGCGACGTGACCATCAACCTGCAGGCTTCGGGGCATCCGGGTACCCACCTGATCGACCTGTACCCGGCGATATACCACGGGCCCAAGACCCAGCCGCCACTTCTTTATAACATCCCGCAGCTGACGTTTTACCGGGACCACCCCAGCCTGGGCCTGGGCTACCGCCTGCCGGCGTTTCGGCTGGCCATCGAGGTAGTTGAGGATTAAGCGGAGGAAGCGGGGAAACCGGACTCCGGGGCCTCTCCTGAGGCCCCGGAGGTTCGCCCGGGGTTCGCCGTTTTGGCCTACTTTTCTCCGGTGCGGCGAGTGGGGTGGAGGCACCGACTAGGCCGGAATTCCCACCCGTTTCCTACCCATTCGGGTGGGGCCGGCCCCAGGGCGGCGGGTCGATAATAAGACGGGCGGGAAAGGAGGCGCAAAATGCGGAGGTGGGTTTACGGCCACAATGGCGTGGTTCAGCCGCTGACGGCGATGGTGTTGCTCGGGACAGTTGGGGCGGTGGTGGTCCTCCTCGGCCTCCTGGGCGGTTACATGCTGGCCCTCGGCGCGACGCTCCTGGTAATAGCAATCCCGTTTGTCCTGGCCGGACTTGAACTCCGGGAATGGCTTGCTCGGCGCCAGGCCGGCCTGTCGGAGGCGGCCCAGGCCGTGCCGGAAGTGCCTGTCCACAGGCCCGTCATCCTACCGGAAGTCGCAGGGCCGGTCCTGCCGGCTGCAACCCCCCGGCCCGTCCTGGTCCGGGTCACCCAGGCCGAAGGGGTTTGTCCCCTCGGCCGCCGTTTCTATACGGGTCAAACTTTCATCTTCACCAACGGCGTCACCGGCCAGGGCCTTTGTCCCCGGGCCGAAGCCCTGCTAAGGCCAGCCATTGAACGCTACCGGCAGGGGGATGCAGCCACCGGGGCCCTGACGGTAATGTGCCGGAGCCCCAAACACATCGTCGTTCTGGCCATCGTCGAAGAGGCGGCGGTCCGACCAGCCGAAGCCAAAGCAAGCTAGACCCAGGGGTCAGCCAGGGCTGGCCGGTATTGATAAATAGGCCGGATTACCCGATAATCAGGTGTTATTATCAACAAAAGGAGGGAGGATGGTTCAGGAGCGTCTCCTAGCCTTTCAGGCCCTGCGGCCTGAAGAAGCGGAGGTCCTTGTGGCAGCGGTTCGTCGGGTTGTTCCCCATAAACAGCCGGCCCTTCAGGAGGCAGCCTGGTTTACGGCCCTGGCCATTGACGGCCAGGCGGTAGCGGACCTGAGCTTCCGGGCCCTGTTGAAGGAGGGGCTGGCGGACCTCGACCGGCGCGCCCGGGAGCGGTGGGGCAGGGGTTTTGCCCCTTCAGGTCCGGCCGAGCAGGATGAGATTCTCCGGGAAGTCGAGGATAGCCTTTTCTTTCAGCGCCTTGTTAATGCGACCGTCAGCGATTTTTACAACCGCCGGATTGTCTGGGAGACCATCGGCTATCCCGGCCTGCATGCCGACGGCGGCTACCGGGACAAGGGTTTTGACCGCCTCGAGTGGTGAGCAGGCCCTTAAGGAGGAGGAAGGATGGCCCAGCAGTACCGTTTTCCGACCAGCGAACCCGTCGATGTGGTGGTTATCGGCACCGGGGCTGGCGGGGGAAATGTCATCCGGGAGCTCTGCCTTAATGGCGTCAAGGTAGTAGCCCTCGAGGCCGGACCCCACCTGGACCCGGAGAAGGACTTCGAGCCGGACGAGTGGGTGATGTTCCGCAAGATGGCCTGGCTCGACCCGGTTGAAGTTCAGGGCAAGGATGTGACCGGCCTGGCCTTCTGGCTTTGTAAGACGGTCGGTGGGACCACCTGCCACTGGGCGGGGGCGTCCCTTCGGTTCCAACCCCACGAGTGGAAGGCGAGGACGACTTACGGCGAGATCCCAGGCGCAAACCTGGCCGACTGGCCCATCGACGCTGACGAGATTCTCCCGTACTACGAGAAGGCCGAGCGGTACATGGGGGTTACCGGTCGGGTCCAGCCCCTGCCGCCGCCCAACACCAACTACCTGGTCATGCAGAAGGGGGCGGAGAAGCTTGGGCTGCACCTTAAGCCCGGCCACATGGCCATTAATGCTACCCAGGAGTACGACGGCCGGCCGATGTGTGAACAGCGGGGCCACTGTTTCCAGGGCTGCAGTAAGAAGGCGATGTGGTCAACCCTGAACGAAGCGATCCCCAAGGCCCTGGCCACCGGCTACCTGGACCTCCGGCCCAACTGTCAGGCCGTCTATATCAGCACCAACGACGAGGGTCTGGTCACGGGCGTCGTTTACGCCCGCCCCGACGGCGTCCTGGAGGAACAGAAGGCCCGGGTCGTGGTGGTGGCCGGCAACAGCAGCCAGACGCCCCGCCTCCTGCTGCACTCGACCTCTAACCGGCATCCTAATGGCCTGGCCAACAGCAGCGGGCAGGTCGGCAAAAATTACATGCGCCACCTGACGGCCTCCTGCTACGCCCTCTTTGAGAAGCCGGTCCACGCCTACAAGGGCATCACCATGATGGGGCTCATCGATGACTTTGCCGAGAACCGGCCGGAGCGGGGGTTTGTCGGCGGCTTTCTCATCGAGACCATCATGCTCGGGCCGGCCTTTGCTTCGGTTTTCATCCAGCCAGGTCCCTTCACCTCAACGGCCGACCGGAAGGCCCTCTGGGGCGAGGCGCTCGTGGAGCTGATGGATAATTACACCCACCTGGCCGGTAACTGGATTGTCGGCGAGGATATGCCCCAGGAGGGTAACTGCATTACCCTCCACCCGACAAAAAAGGACCGGTTTGGGGTACCTATTCCGGTAGTCACGTTTAATGACCACCCGAATGATAAGGCGATGCGGGAGTTTGCCTGGAAGCGGTGCCAGGAGCTCTGGGAGGCGGCTGGGGCCTGGAAAGTCTATCTCACCCCGCCCTACCCGGCCACCCATAACCTGGGCACCTGCCGGATGGGCGACAACCCGTCCACCTCAGTCGTTAACCGCTG
>JAUQQI010000142.1 GCA_030549955.1 Chloroflexota bacterium | reverse complement strand
CTGTACCAGGCCCGGCTGGGTCCTTCTCCGGACGGGGAGTTCGACTCTCCCCCGTCTCCACCGGGCGCCCGTCCGGAAGGGCGGGCGCCCAATCTTTTAAAGCCTTCCTCAGCAGCAAAAAGCCCGGGGTGGTGGGTCAAGCTTTTTAGCCCGGGTCCCCTTGGCGGCTGGTTTGGGCAACGGGGCTTCCGTGTAAGCGTGAGCCGGCTCCGGCTTTTCCGGCGACCCCGGTGAAAATTGGTCCGGCGCGGATTACCCCTGGTCCGCCGGCGGGTTTTGGTCCGGTTCAAGTGTGGCCGCTTCCGGTTCGGGCTTTAAGTCCGGCTCCTCAAGCCGGGTGGCAGCGGGACCGGCGGTTCTGAATTCGGGCTGCCAGCCTCCGCCCTTCCGGCCAGCAGGTTTAGACGTGGAATAGAAACGTGATTATGTCCCCGTCGGTGACCGTATAGTTGCGGCCCTCGAGCCGGAGGAGCCCCTGCCGGCGGGCCTCGGCAATTGACCCGACCCGCACCAGGTCGTTAAAATGCACCACCTCCGCCCGGATGAAGCCCCTCGCCATGTCGCTGTGGACGGTACCGGCCGCGGTGACCCCGTCGGCCCCGGCCGGGACCGGCCAGGCCCGCAGCTCATCCCCTTTGTAGGTGTAAAACAAAATCTGCCCCGTTCGACGGAAGGCCCGCCAGAGCAGCCGCTCGATGCCCCCTTCCGGGAGGCCATAGGCCGCCCGGAATTCGGCCTGCTCCACCGGTGCCAGCCGGTTAAGCTCAGCTTCGAGGCGGGCCGCAACCGCAACGCCGCTCTCGGGACCGTACTCGCCGGCAATGCGCTCCTCAATAGCCCCCACCTCGGGGATGAGGCCCTCGTCTATGCTGAAGACAATGAGCCAGGGTTTCCGGGTAAGGAGCTGGAAGTTGCGGAGGGTCCGCTCTTCGTCCCGGCTGAATTCAACCGCTCCTAAAAGGTCGCCCCGGTCAAGGACCTCTCGGGCCCGCTCAAGGGCCTGGCGTTCCTGGCTTAATTTCTCCCGCTCGGCCGTACTCACCTTGCCCCAGGTCTCCATGATCCGGTCCAGCCGGCGCTCAACGATGGCAAGGTCCCAGAGGACCAGCTCAGCCCGGGCGTCGGCCAGGTCCCGCCAGGGGTCAACTGATCCCCGGGGGTGGGGTACGGCCGGGTCCGAAAACGCCCGGACAACCAGGACCAGCAGGTCGGCCTCAGCCAGCTCCGGGGGAAGGGCGCCCCGCAGGCTTCCAAGGGCTACAGGCGGGTCGGTGAAGGTCGCCCGGGCCGGGGTTACCTTCCGCGGCCGGAAGAGTTCCGCAAGCCGGTCCAGTCGCGGATCAGGCAGGTCGACCACCAGCACGTCGCCGGCCGGCTCCGAGCCCCGGGCCAGGGCCCGAAACAGCGTGGTCCGGCCCGACCGGGGGAAACCCAGCAGACTTGCTTGAATCATTGCCGGGCCGCCTGCTTAATCGTGACCGGGATTCCGGCCACCAACAGGTAAACGGTGTCAGACCGGGCGGCCGCAAACTGGTTGACTTCGCCCAGAACGTCCTGGAAGTGCCGTCCTAATTCGGTCGGCGGGTGAACGCCGAGCCCGACCTCGTTTGAAACCAGGATGAGGGGCGTCCGGTTCTCGTCGGCCCACCTGAAGAGCCGGTCCAGCTCGTGCCGGACGGCTGCCAGGGCCGAGGCGGCGTCCTTAAGGTTGAAGAGCCAGTTACTTGTCAGCAGGGTCAGACAGTCGACCAGCACCCCGTCCCAATCCGCCGGCAGTCCTTTTAGCCCTTCGACCGGGCTCAAAGGGGCCTCAACCGTATGCCAGCCCGGCGGCCGGCGCCGGCGGTGGGCTTCGACCCGGGCCGCCATCTCGGGGTCCGTCACCATTGCCGTTGCTACGAAGACGACCCGCCCTTCGGCCGGCAAAAGCTCCTGGGCAAACCGGCTTTTGCCTGACCTGACCCCACCCAGAATGAGGGTTACTTGACTTTCAGCCCCCACGTTGTTCCTCGATCAGGCGGATTAAGAATCCGAGGTCCAGGTGTTCCCGCAGGACCTGCGCGATACGATCATACTCCGCGTCTCGCCCAAAAGGGGCCGGCTGGTTGACCGGGGCGAGGCCCCGCCGCATCCGCAGGCGGTCGAGCAGACTCCGCCGGAACCGGGGATTATCAAACAGTCCGTGAATATACGTGCCGAAAACCAGGCCGTCTTCGGTTATTGCCCCGTCATCGGCGAGCGAATTGTCGGACCGGTGGAGCCGGAAAACCGGCGGGCCCCCAGTCGACCGGCCCATGTGGACCTCATAGCCGGTGACCTGCTCGCCCCGGAGCCCGGCCAGGAGGCCGTCATTAACCAGGACCTCCGCCCGAACCCGGCGGGTGACCTTCACCCGGTCGAAGACCGTCGTCACCGGCAGGAGCCTGAGGCCCTGGACCTCCGTGCGGTCGGATTCGACCCGGCTCGGGTCATAGATGGCTGCCCCGAGCATCTGGAACCCCCCGCAAATGCCGATGACGGGGGTGCCCCGGGCCGCCTCCCGGCAAACCCAGTCGGCCAGGCCCGAATGCCGGAGAAAGTCGAGGTCGGCGACCGTGCTCTTTGAGCCTGGCAAGATGACCAGGTCAGGCCGGGTGGACGGCGGCCGGTCAATAAACTGGACGGCAACATCCGGCTCGGTTTTCAAGGGGTCGAAGTCGTCGAAGTTGCTGATTCTCGGCAGCCGGATGACCGCGACGGTGAGGTCGGCCTCGGGCGCGGCCTTGTCGGCGAGGCCAACCGAATCTTCTTCGGCTACCCGCAGGCCCTGGATGTACGGAATCACCCCGATGACCGGTCGGCCAGTGAGCCGCTCGAGCCGGGCAAGGCCGTCGCCCAGGAGGGCCGGGTCGCCCCGGAACTTGTTGATGATCAGGCCCCGAACAAGCCGCCGCTCAGCCGGGGTAAGAAGTCTTAAAGTCCCGTAGAGGCTCGCAAAGACCCCACCCCGGTCGATGTCCCCGACAAGCAGAACCGGGGCCCGGGCGAACCTGGCGACCCGCATGTTGACCAGTTCGGTCCGGCGCAGGTTGACCTCGGCCGGGCTTCCGGCTCCCTCGATGATGACCAGCTCGTATTCGGCCCGTAGCCTCTCCAGCGACCGGCACACCACCGGCCAGAGGTGGCTCCGAAGCCGGTAGTAATCCCGGGCCGGCACGGTCCCCCACGGCCGACCCAGGACAACGACCTGAGCGCGGGCATCGGCTTCCGGCTTGAGCAGAATCGGGTTCATCTCGGCCCGGACCTCGACCCCGGCTGCGGCCGCCTGCTCGGCCTGGGCCCGGCCGACCTCGAGACCGTCGGGAGTAACGTAGGAGTTGAGGGCCATGTTCTGGGCCTTAAACGGGGCGACCTGGTAGCCAAGGTCGGCGAAGAGCCGGCAGAGGCCGGCAACAATGACGCTCTTGCCGACGTGGGAGGCGGTCCCCTGGACCATCAAAACCGGAGCTTTGGCCATCCCAACCTCCCCACCGGGGCAGATACCAGGGCAAGCCCAACCAGGCCGGCCATCAGCAGCCAGCCGGCGGTCTGCCCGAGCCGAACTGCCCGGCGAATGTCAGCCGGAGCCGGCGCCCGGAATCCCTCCCCCAAAATGTAGTGGCCCGGCTTTTCAAGCCGGACGCCGAGCAGACCGGCCATCACCGACATGGTCTGTCCGGCATTCGGACTCTCGGTCCGGCGTCGGTCCCGGCGCCAGACCCTAACGGCGGCAGCCGCGTCTTCACCGGAAATCCGCCCGGCCACCACGAGGATAGCAGCCGTCAGGCGGGCCGGGACAAAATTCAGGCCGTCGTCGAGACGGGCGGTAGCCTTCCCGAAGAACTCGAAGCGGCCCCGGTAACCCCAGCGGGCATCGGCAGTGTTGACTGCCCGGTAAAAATAGGCGCCCGACAGTCCCGCGACCAGGTAGGCCAGGATTGGGGCGACAATACTGTCGGTCAGGTTCTCCGCCACGGATTCGATGGCCGCCGACGCCACGAGCGGCGTTGAAAGGCCGTTGGTCGGCCGGCTTACCAGAGACCGGACCTGACCCCAGGCCGAATTAAGGTCGCCGGCCTCAAGGAGGTCAGCGACGGCCAGGGCCTCGGTCCAGAGCATCCGCGCGGCAAAGACCGGCTTCAGGACCACGGCTTCAACAATAATCCCGACGACAATGGGCAGACGACCGATAGCCAGCTGGACCCGGCCGGCAATGGCCCACGCCCCCACCCCGATAAGTCCCACCCCGAGAAAGCCCATGATTGCCTCCACCGCCCGTCCCCGAGGACGGGCAAGCCCCTCGAGCAGGTCAAGGGTCCGACCGACATGGACAACCGGATGCAGGACCGGCGGCGGCTCACCGGCCGCTGAGTCCAGCAAGTACGCCAGCAATAGGCTGGCCAGCCGTCGTCGGAACACGGGTAAGCTCCCCGGAGACAGTATCCAGCACATAGAATTCCCGCCGCAGTTCGGCCAGGACAATAACGGTCGTTCGGGTTCGCAGGTCACTGAGGCAGGTGAAACGATGGGCGTGGCCGCAGACGAAGAAACGGGGCCGAACCCGCTGGAGGATTTCGAGTAGGGCCGGGGCGGCATGGTCCGGCTCCCGGCCAAGGCCGAGCCCGGCCGGAACCCCGTGGGCGAGGAAAATGTCGATGCCCGTGAGCCGGACACAGGCCGCAACGTCGGCCGGGGTAAAATACAGGCCCCGCTCGCTGGCCGGAATGAGCTCCGGCCGGGCATAGTAGACCGGGTCATAAACCCCGTTAATGCCGGCAACCGTAACACTTTCCGCCCCAACATTAACAACCACCCGCTCCCCCGGCCTTAAATTGACATAATACTCGGACCTTGGGGCGGGTGGCCAGTCGTTGTTGCCGAAAATAAAGTACAGGGCCCGGCAGAGTGTCGGGTAGTGGCCGATGTCTCCCGCCTGCAGGCATGGCCACGGGCTGGCATCGACCACTTCCGCCAGAAACTCCCAGGTCGGACGGTCGGTGCCGGGCAGGTGCCCGTGGACGTCACCGAGGAGCAGGACCTTCACCCGCGCACGACCGCACAAAGTCGGCCGCCACCTCGGGACAGCCGACAAAGTGAACGTGAAGATACGACGCAACCACGTTCTTCACCGCCCAGCCCTCGAGTCGACCCGGCTGGTTAAGCACCCGATAAAGGGCCCGGTCCGGGGGTGGGGACGGGAAGTCCGAGGCGTGGAACTCGTGCCCCCGGAGCCGGCGTCTGGCCGGACCAATGGCCGATGGCCGAAGGGTCTCGACCTCCAGGTACCCCAGGCGGACCCGGTCCCTGCCCATCGTGGCGACCCCGTCAATTAGGCCGACCATCGGGTGGGTCTCGCCGGCAAAATCGCGGATCGCCCCGGCCAAGTACATCAGACCGCCGCACTCGGCGTAGACCGGCATACCGGCCTTCACCGCCCGCCGGATTGCCGCCTTCAATGGCTCGTTGGCTGCCAGTTCAGCGGCGTAGAGCTCCGGGAAGCCACCCCCCAGATAGAGGCCGTCGACATTGGGTAGGTCCGGGTCGGCCAGCGGGCTGAACCTGACCAGTTCCGCCCCGAGCTCCCCGAGCACGTCGAGGTTGTCCTGGTAGTAAAAGCTAAAGGCCCGGTCCCAGCCGACCCCAATCCTGACCGGGCGGTGGGGCCTGGTCAGGGCAACGGGTTCGGGGGGCGGCAGGGGGCCGGCCTGTCGAGCCAGGGCGAGCAGGCGGTCCAGGTCAATTGAGTCTGTTACCTTGGCGGCCAGCCGCTCAATGAGGGCATCGACCCCTTCTCGCTCGGCCGCCGTCAGCAGCCCGAGGTGACGTTCGGGGACGGCCAGGTCCGGGTCTTCCGGCAGGCCCCCCAGGACGGGCAGTCCGGTGGCGGCTTCGATGGCCTGGCGGGTCCAGCCCAGGTGGCGGGGACTGCCAGCCCGGTTGAGAATAAAGCCTGCGACCCTGACGGTGGGGTCCAGGCGGGCGAAACCAAGGGCAAGCGCGGCGGCGCTCCGGGCCATGGCCCGGACGTCGATGACGATAACGGCCGGAGCATCAAAAATCCGGGCGACCTGGGCCGTACTCCCGGCCTCATCCAGCCCGGACTTTCCGTCGAAAAAGCCCATCACCCCTTCGACGACGGCAATGTCGGCGTCCCGGCAGGCCCGGTCGAAGACCCAGGCCAGGCGCCCCGCTGGGATGAGCCAGCCGTCAAGGTTCCGGGCGGGTCGGCCGGCAGCCGCGGTAAGGTAGCCGGGGTCAATGTAGTCGGGGCCGGCCTTGAAGGGCTGAACCGCCAGCCCCCGACACCGCAGGGCCGCGACGATGCCGGCGGTGACGGTCGTTTTGCCGACTCCGCTGCTTACTCCGCCGATGACTATCCGGGGCACCGTCACCGCACCCGCTCCCAAGCCGCGTAGCCCAGCAGAGCGCAGACCTCGGCCATTTCTATAATCGCGCCGTACACGTCCCCGGTCAGGCCCCCAAGCCGCCGGCCGGCGAAAAGGCCCAGGCCCAGCCCACCAATCAGCGCAACGGCTTGCCCCACCGGACCAGCCGGTCCGGCCAGGAGATAGGCTGCTCCCAGCGTCGGCGCGGCGGTCAAGAGGGCGGCCCGGCGGGCCGGGCCGGTGAGCCCCCGGCCAAGGCCCTCGGGCCGGGCGTACGGGAAGACGCCCATCGGCACCAGCACGGCGTACCGGGCGGCCAGGGGCACTGCCGCAAGACCGGGTCCAAGGCCAGTTACGGCGAGGTCAACGAGGAGGCCGAATTTCAGGAGGAGAACCAGGCCGACAGCGATGACGCCGAATGCCCCCGTCGCCGGGTCCCGCATGATTTCGAGCCGCTCGTGGACTGGCCGGCTCGCCAGCACGCCGTCGGCGGCATCAGCCAGGCCTTCCAGGTGGAGGCCCCCGGTCAGGGCCGCCCAGACAGCGACGATAAGGGCCGCCCGGCCGTAGGGGCCGATGGGACCGCTCAGGATCAGGTCGGCCGCCAGTAATACCAGCCCGATGAGCAGGCCGACCGGCGGAAAATAGAACAGGGCGTCGGCAAGCCCTGCCCACGGCTTCCGGCCCGGCACCGGCAGGACCGTCAGAAAACCGATGGCGGTGAGCAGGCCCCTCACTGCCGCCCCGAAACCCCGGCCTCGGCGAAGGTCCGCATCTCCCGGTGGGCCCGCAGGGCCGCCTCGATAATCGTGAAGGCCAGGGCCGCCCCGGTCCCCTCCCCGAGGCGCATTCCAAGGTCTAAAAGCGGCCGAAGGCCAAGGGCCCCGAGCACAAGCCGATGGCCCGGCTCAGCCGACCGGTGGGACGCAATTAAATAATGCCTGACCGGTGGACAAAGGCGGACTGCCAGCAGGGCGGCCGCACCGGTGATGTACCCGTCGAGGACAACCGGCCTGCGTCGGGCCGCCGCCCCAAGGATTACCCCGACCAGCCCGCCGACCTCAAACCCCCCGACCTTGGCGAGCACATCCAGTGGGTCGGCGGGATCCGGCCGGTTCTGAAGGAGGGCCGCTTCGACGACCCGGGCCTTGCGGCTTACGCCGGCCCGGTCAAGGCCGGTGCCCGGCCCGACTGTCCGCTCGGGCGGAACTTCGAGCAGGGCCGAGACGACGGCCGCGGCCGTCGTGGTGTTGCCGATGCCCATCTCGCCGGTCCCGACCAGGTCAAGGCCAGCCTCAAGCTCGGCTTCGACCAGCTCCATGCCCCGTTCGACCGTGGCGACCGCCTGGTCCCGGGTCATGGCCGGCCCAGCCGTGAAATCGGCCGTGCCGGCCCCAACCCGGCAGGCCCGGAGTCCCGGGTGGGCCGGCGGGTTGATGACCCCGAAGTCGGCAACAACGACCCGGGCACCGGCCGTCCGGGCCAGGGCGTTTATGGCCGCACCCCCGGCCAGGAAGTTCGCAACCATCTGGGCGGTGACCTCCTGCGGGTAGGGGCTGACACCCTGGCGGACGACCCCATGGTCGCCGGCAAGGATAAAAATAACCTTGTGGTTTACGACCGGCACGGGACTGCCCGTAATCCCGGCGAGCCGGATGGCCAGCTCCTCGAGCCGGCCGAGACTGCCGGGCGGCTTGGTGAGCTGCCGCTGACGCTCCCGGGCAAGTCGGGCCGCCCGTCTGTCCGGCGGTCGGATCTCTTTGATCAGGCTGGCGAGCCGATGGGGCAGCTCGGACATTTTAAAACTCGATGCCCGGCTGGGCCGGGATACCCTGGTCGGGGTAGGGATGCTTTACCAGCCGCATTTCGGTGACCAGGTCGGCAAAGTCGATAAGCCCCTGGGGGGCGTTCCGGCCGGTCAGGACCACGTGGAGGCGGGGTGGTCGGTTTCTCAGGACGTCGAGGACCTCTTCGAGGTCAACCCAGCCGTAGTTGAGGGCATAGGTTATCTCGTCGAGGATAACGACATCGTACTGGTCCGAGAGAATCTTCTCCCGGGCGACGGCCCAGGCTTCCCGGCCGAGCCGGGCGTCCGTATCCGGACTCGGCTTCGGAATCCACGTAAAACCTGCCCCCATCGGGATGACTTCAACCCCCATCTTCTTGGCCGCCCGGATTTCGCCCCAGTTCCCGGTCCGGTGCTTTACCCACTGGACCATCACCACCCGCATCCCCCGGCCCCAGGCCCGCATGAGAATCCCCAGGGCAGCAGTCGTTTTACCCTTGCCATCACCGGTGTTCACGATGACCAGACCCCGAAGCCTAGTCTGGGTCCCCACCGGCTTCCTCCTTGGGGCCGCCGACGCGAACCAGGGCGACCGGCCGACCAGTGGCCGGGTCGGCCCAGACTGTAACGTCGGTCCCGTAGACCCTCTTGATGATATCCCGGTTGACGACCCTGGCCGGGGGGCCCTCGGCGACGACCCGGCCCCGGTCGAGCAGGACGACCCGGTCGGCGGCCTGGGCAACCAAGGTCAGGTCGTGGCCGGTGAGGACGGCCGCGAGGCCCTGTTCCCGGGTCAGGCGGCGGACGAGCCGGATAATCTTGACCTGGTGGGCGACATCCAGGTTGTTTAAAGGCTCATCCAGGAGCAGAACCTTCGGCTCCTGGGCTAGGGCCCGGGCGATAACAACCCGCTGGCGCTCGCCCCCGGAGAGCTGGCCGACCGGCCGGTCGACGAGGTCTTCAAGTCCGGTCAGCTCGAGGGCACGGCCTACGGCCGCCCAGTCCTCGGGCCGTTCCCACCCGAGCCAGTTAAGGTAAGGCGTCCGACCGAGCATGACGACCTCCGCAACCGTAAACAGGGGCGGCAGGGACGGCGTCTGGGGAACAGCGGCCACAAGCCGGGCAAGCTCGGTTCGCGATAGCTGCCGCTGACTTCGGCCGCAGATGACAATCTCCCCCGCATACGGAACCGTCCCGGCGATGGCCCGCAGCAGGGTGGATTTGCCGGCCGCATTCGGGCCGATAAGGCCGACCAGCTCCCCGGCCCGGACAACGAGGTTAACCCGGTCCACCACAACCCGGCCCCGGTAGACGACCGTCAGGCCCCAGACCTCAAGCATCAAAAGACCTCCCGCTTCCGCTGCTGAAGGAGAAACAGGAAAAAGGGGCCGCCGACAAAGGCGGTCACGACCCCGACCGGAAGCTCGACCGGGCTCAGGACAGTCCGGGCGGCCAGGTCGGCGAGAATCATGGACCCGGCTCCGGCCAGGGCCGATAGCGGCAGCAGGGTCCGGTAATCCGGCCCGTAAACGAGGCGCACCAGGTGGGGAACCACCAGTCCGACGAAGCCGATAATGCCGCTCACGGCGACGGCCGCGGCCGTAATCAGGGCACTGCCAACCGCCAGGAATAGCCGGAGCCGGTCGACGTCAACCCCAAGCTGGCGGGCTTCGTCGTCGTCGAGTTGCAGGACATTAAGCCGGTAGCCCAGGGCGGCAAGAACCAGCATCCCGGTCAGCAGATAAGGCAGCATCAGGGTCACCTGGGCCCAGGTCGCGCCGGTGAACCCACCCAGGAGCCAGGCGATGATCTGGACGACGCGGTTCCCGCCGAGAATCATCACATAGGTGTTCAGGGCCGAAAGAAAGCTGCCAACGGCAACCCCCGCCAGGATCAGGGTTGTGGTTGGGAGCCGGCGGTCAGCCCGGCCGAAGAGATAGACAGCTCCGACGGCAAGAACCGCCCCGGTAAAGGCGAGCAGGGGCACCGGGCTGACCGGCAGGGGGAGGGCCGGCGGCAGGGCAACAATTGCAATGCTCGCCCCGAGGGCCGCCCCGGAAGCGACCCCGAGAATGTACGGGTCGGCCAGCGGGTTTCGAAAGAGGCCCTGGTAAGTGGCCCCGGCCACCGCCAGCGCCGACCCCACCAGGCCGGCAAGGATAACCCTGGGCAGGCGGACATCCAGGACAATGGTCGCCAGGGTCGGAGGCCAATCGGCCTGGACAAGGCCTGGGGCGATTCGGCTCAGAATTATCGCCCAGACCGTATAAACCGGTATTCGGACCGGGCCGAAGCTTACGGCCAGGAGGCCGGCGGCAACGACCAGGCCCACCATTAGGCCCAGGCCGGACAGGGCTCGCCGGCGCCGACCGGTCAGAACCTTCCGACCAAAGGCCCCAGCCGTCACCGGAAGGCCTCCGGGTGGATAGCCCGGGCAATGGCCTCAAAACCGTCGACGATACGCGGCCCCGGCCGGTTCACCAGGTCCGGATTGATGGGGACGATCCGGTTATTTTTCACAGCCGAAATCGAGTCCCAGCCGGGCCGGGCCCGGACCGATTCGGGGGTCTCCCCCCCATACTGACCGATATCGGTGATTATGATGACTTCAGGGTCCCGCTGCAGCAGGACCTCAAGGCTGAGCTGGGGGTAGGGGCGGTCGGCGTCGCCTGCAATGTTCTCGCCCCCGGCCCGGACAATGAGGTCGTGGATGAAGCTACCCGGCCCGACGGTGAAGAGTTTTTTATCCAGCTCGAAGAAGACCCGGGGCCGGGTTCTGGCCTGCCGGACCCTCGACTCGGTTTGCTGAACCCTGGCTTTCAGCTCGGCTACCAGCTTTTCGGCGGCCGCAGTCTGCCCGGTTGCCCGCCCGACCAGGACGATGTTATCAAAGACGTGCTCAATGTTCTTCGGGTCCAGGGTGATGACCTTCAGGCCCCGCTGGCGAAGCTGGGGGGTGACCTGCTGGCGCTGGGCGCCGGTGGCCAGGATCAGGTCCGGGTTATAGTCGATGACCCGCTCGATATCGACCCGGATATAACCGACCTTAGGCTTTGTTGCTGCTTCCGGCGGGTAGTCGGAATAATCGCTGACGGCCACAAGGCGGTCACCGATGCCAAGGGCGTAAACAATCTCCGTGTTGCTCGGCGCAAGGCTGATTAACCGCTGGGGCTCCTGGTCAATCGTAATGGTCTGACCGTCGTCGTCGGTAACCGTAACGGGAAAGGCCGGGGCCGGGGCAGCGGTCGGCTGGGGTGCGGGCGCGCCCGCAGGGGGCGCACAGGCCGCAAACAAAAGGATAACGAAGACCCAGAGGCCCCGTGCCCGTCGGCCGAAGGCCCGAAACGGCGACCGCAGACGAACCATACTTACCACCTCCTGAGTTTTAGGAGGCAACAAAAAAGCCCTTCTCCGACGGAAACAAGGGCTCTGAGTTGCCTCACCCTCAATCCGCGAAGGAGTTCGGCTGCCCGGAACGGGAGGTCTGGCTTCCGGGCCACCAGCTGGGCGGCCGGTCACAGTTGCGCGTCAGCGTGGGATTTTCACCCACTTCCCCTTTGCACCCCGGAAGGAAGGGAGCCCTTCAGGGGTTGTCCCGGGCCGGTATTCAGTTGTTCAGGCTGGCTCGACCTTAGTGTAGCAGAAGCCTCAAAACCCGTCAAACCGCGCATTCACCAGGCTGGCGGCCGGTGTTGACCGGTCGGCCGGGGCATACTAGAATAGCGTCAGTGGATGCCGGGCGCTGACCTTTCGCCTGTCGGAAGGGACGACCTGTGGACGCCGAAGCACGGCGATTTGCATACTACCCGGGTTGCGTTGCGCGTGGGGCCTGTCCGGAGCTGTCGGTGGCCATGGAAAAAATCGCCGGCAAGCTCGGGCTCGAACTTGTCGGGCTGGAGGGGGCGGCCTGCACCGGGGCCGGGGTGCTTCAGGAGCGGGACCCGGGGCTTGCCGACACCCTGAATGCCCGGACCCTCGCAATGGCCGAACGGCTCGGCCTGCCGGTCTTGACCATCTGCAGCACGTGCCAGGGCGTCTTTAGCGGAACCCTTTACCGGCTCAACCGGGACCCGGTCTGGCGGGCCAGAATTAACGAGAAGCTCGCTGATTTGGGCTATACGTATAAGGGGACGGCCCGGGCCGCCCACCTGCTCTGGGTCCTGGTCGAGGATATCGGCCTCGACCGCCTCCGGGAACTGGTTGTCCGGCCTCTCCGGGGCCTGAAGGTTGCCGCTTTCTACGGGTGCTATATCCTCCGGCCGAGCTGGGTCGTCGGGACCGATGAGAAGCCCGAGCGGCTGAAGTACCTGGAGAAAGTGGTCCGGGTTCTCGGGGCCGAACCGGTTGAATTTCCCGGTGAGTACAAGTGTTGCGGCTTCCCGATCTTGACCACGAACCGGCGGAATTCCCTGATGATGGCGGGAACCCACCTTACCGATGCCCGCCGCCGGGGCGCCGACCTGATGGTTACGCCCTGCCCCCTCTACCAGCCCGAGGCTGTCAAGTACCGGGACCCGAACGTGCGGCTGCCGGTCCTCCACCTGCCCCAGCTTCTTGGCCTGGCCTTCGGTTTCAGCCCGAAGGAGTTGCGGCTTGACCGGCATGTTGTCTCGGTCCTGCCGGCCCTGGAGCGGCTCTCTTTGAAGGTCTGAGGACCCAATGCTGAGGCACGACCTTCTGGTGGTGGGTGCCGGCGGGGCCGGCCTCCGGGCGGCCCTGGCCGCCGCCCGGTCGGGGGTAGATGTGGCGATTTTGAGCAAAGTTCACCCCCTGCGGAGTCACACCGGGGCGGCGGAAGGCGGCATAAACGCCGCCTTCTCGGAACAGGACTCCTGGGAAAACCACGCCTACGACACCGTCCGGGAGTCCGACTGGCTCGCCGACCAGGACGCCGTGGAGGTTCTGACCCGGGAGGGTCCCGACGCCGTTTATGAACTGGACCACATGGGGGCCATATTCAGCCGGGGTCCTGACGGACGGTTTCTCCTGCGGCCGTTCGGCCCGGAGGGAATTCCCCGGACGGTCTTTGCCGGGGACACAACGGGTCACGTCGTCCTGCAGACCCTATATCAGCAGGTTCTTAAAGACCGGCTCCGGGTTTACGAGGAGTGGCTTGTGCTTGACCTGATTCTCGAGGACGGCTTCTGCGCGGGGGTGCTCGCTTACGAGATTCCGACCGGGACCGTTCACGCCGTGGCCGCCCGGGCGGTAATTCTGGCGACCGGTGGGGCCGGCCGGCTCTATGCGAGCACAACGAATGCGTTTATCTGCACGGGGGACGGGATGGCTATCGCCCTGCGCAACGGCATCCCCCTCAAGGACATGGAAATGGTCCAGTTTCACCCGACGACGTTACCCGGCAGCGGCATCCTTATCACCGAGGGTGCCCGGGCCGAGGGGGGGTATCTGCTAAACGCCCGCGGCGAGCGGTTTATGGGCCGCTACGCCCCCAGAATGATGGAGCAGGCCGGGCGGGATGTCGTTTGCCGGGCCGAGCAGACCGAGGTCGATGAGGGCCGGGGCGTGAACGGGTGTGTCCTGCTCGACCTGCGACACCTTGGCGAGGCGAAAATCATGTCCCGGCTGGCCCATACCCGGGAGCTGTGCGTCACCTTCGCCGGGGTCGACCCCGTCCATGAGCCTGTTCCGGTGCGCCCGGGAGCCCACTACTTCATGGGAGGCATTCACACCGACCTGGTTGGGCGGACGACAATTCCCGGCCTTTACGCCGTCGGCGAGTGCGCTTGCGTGTCCGTCCATGGGGCCAACCGGCTCGGCGGCAACTCCCTTCTGGAACTGCTGGTCTTCGGACGCCGGGTGGGGGAAAACGCGGCCGAATTTGCCCGAAATCAGAAGGGTGTCGAGATTTCTGAGGCCCGGGTTCGGGACGCCGAGCGGGAGCTGGCCCGAATCGTATCCCGTTCGGACGGCGAACGCTGGGCCGCCCTTCGGGATATCCTGGGCAATACGATGAGCCGGGAGATGGGCATCTTCCGGACCGGCGAGGGGATGCGCCAGTGCCTGGCAGTAATAAAAGAGCTTCAGGAGCGGTACAAGCGGGTCCGGCTTGACGACCGGGGTCGGGTCTATAACTACGACCTGGTCAGCGCCATCGAACTCGGGTTTATGCTCGACGTGGCCGAGGCGGTGGTCGTGTCGGGCCTCGCCCGGCAGGAGAGCCGCGGGGCTCACTACCGGCGAGACTACCCCAAACGGGACGACGACAACTGGCTGAGACATACGGTTGTACACCGGGACCCCCTGGGGAATCTGCACCTGGATTACTTGCCGGTAAGAATTACTCGCTGGCTCCCGGCGGCCCGGGTATACTGAGATGCGGAGGCCGAGCAGTCATGCTGGTAACCCTGCGGGTCCGGCGGTTCAACCCGGAGACGGACCTCGAGCCGCGGTTTCAGGAATACACCGTCGACGTCCCGGAGCACTTCACCGTCCTGGATGCGCTCATAACAATCCGGGAGCGCATCGATGGGACCCTCGCATTCCGGTATTCGTGTCGCATGGCCATTTGCGGGGCCTGTGGCATGCGGATAAACGGCCTGGCGGGCCTCGCCTGCAAGACCGCCCTCCGGTCGGCTCTGAACGACGGTACAGTCACGCTTGAGCCCATGGGCAATATGCCGGTCGCCAAGGACCTGGTGGTGAACATGGAGCCGTTCTGGCACCATCTGCGAACGGTCAGGCCATATATTGAGCCGCACCCGGCCCGGATCGGGCCCCAGAACGAGTACCGGATCTCACCTGAGCTGGTTGATGAGCTCTCGGAAGTCGTCCGTTGCATCATGTGCGGGGCCTGCTTCTCGGATTGCACCGTCGATGAAATCGACATAAACTTTCTGGGTCCGGCAGCCCTGGCCCGGGCGGGCTGGCTGGTTCGGGACCCGCGGGACAGTCGTGCCGCAGACCGCCTGCGGGAGCTGAGCAAGCCCCACGGAATCTGGGACTGTACCCGCTGCTTTTTCTGTGTGCAGGTCTGCCCCAAGGATGTCAAGCCCATGGAGCAGATCCTGCGTCTGCGCCGGCTCGCGGTCGAAGCCGGGATTACTGACAACAACGGGGCCCGTCACACCCAGGCCTTTGTTGACTCGGTCAAAGAGACCGGCTGGCTCGACGAGTTTACCCTGGTGCCGAAGTCCTGGGGCTGGAATCCGGTGGCGCTGCTGCCGGAATTGCCAACGGCCGTTCGGATGCTGGTCAGGAAGAGGGCTCCGTCTCCGGTTCATCCCCGGCAGCCCGGGGTCGACGAGGTGCGGAATCTTTTCGAGAAAACCGAGCGCAAGCGGTCGGTGAAGGACGATGCGTGACTCCCTTGAAGCTGCCAAGCGGCACGCCGGCTATGAGGCTGCCGAGTACGTCGAGGACGGCATGGTTATCGGGCTGGGTAGCGGCTCGACTGTCTACCACGCCCTGGCAGCGATTTCGGCTAAAGTCAAGCAGGGCCTGAGGGTCAAGGGCGTGCCCTCGTCGAGGCAAACTGAGCGGTGGGCAAGGCGGCTCGGCATCCCACTGACCACCCTTGACGAGCACCCGGAGCTGGACCTGACCATCGACGGGGCCGACGAGGTGGACCCAAACCTGAATCTGATTAAGGGGCGGGGTGGGGCGCTGGTGCGGGAAAAGATTCTGGCCTACGCCTCCCGGCGGCTTATTATCGTTGTGGATTCGACCAAGCTCGTCCCGGTCCTGGGTACCCGGGCCGAACTGCCCGTCGAAGTCGTGCCGTTCGGCTGGAAGCGGGTCGAGCTCGCCCTGGCCGAATTCGGCTGTCAACCCCGCCTGCGGTTCCGGGGTGACCGGCCTTACCGGTCCGATAACGGAAATTACATCATCGACTGCCGCTTCACCGAAATCCGGGAGCCCTATGCGCTGGAAACCGAGGTCAAGCGGTTACCGGGCGTGGTTGACTGCGGCCTCTTCCTCGGCCTCACGAGCCGTGCTACCGTCG
>JAUQQI010000040.1:10984-16456 GCA_030549955.1 Chloroflexota bacterium | reverse complement strand
CCTGAAACCGGCGGCATCGAGCAGGCGCAGCTCGAAATAACGCCGGACCAGGTCCGGGTCGTGGCCCTGGTCGAGAAGCTCCAGACCCTCCACCAGGTGCCGGTAAAGGCTGACGTTTGACTGCTGGGGCTCGGTGAACC
This sequence comes from Chloroflexota bacterium, assembly GCA_030549955.1. Classification (GTDB taxonomy): domain Bacteria; phylum Chloroflexota; class Dehalococcoidia; order JAUQQI01; family JAUQQI01; genus JAUQQI01. The sequence continues at coordinate 16,316 of JAUQQI010000040.1, read as the reverse complement.
GGTCGACGAGCTCGGCCAGGTAAAACCCGGCGGCTGTCCGTTCCAGGTCGGCCCTGACGTTTGGAAAGAGGTCGAGGGCCTCGGCCTGGGTAATCACATCGAGCTGGCGACCCTCAGCAAGGAGCAGGCGGGCCCGGGTCAATGGCTCCAGGTGGCCGGCCCGGCGGCTGGTTATGCGGCGGACGCCCCTGGCGATGGTTTCAACCTTGCCCCGGCCCGGGGTGAAGACGACAACGACCCGGTCAGCCTCACCCAGATCAGCCCGGCGCAGGATGACCCCTTCGGTGTGGTAGACGCGGAAGCGGGGCATCAGTCCGGCAATTTAGTTAAGGGGACGGCGGCCATCAAGGGCTTCGACCATGGTGCGCTCGTCGGCATAGTCGAGCTCGCCGCCGGACGGCAGGCCCCGGGCGAGGCGGCTGACCTTCACGCCGAGGGGGGCAAGCAGCTTAAAAATATAGCTGGCCGTCGTATCCCCTTCCAGGTTCGGATTTGTCGCCAGGATAACTTCCCGGACGGCGTCCCGCTTAACCCGCTCGACCAGCTCGTTAATTCTGAGGTTTTCCGGCAGGATACCGTTGAGGGGCGAGATAACGCCGTGCAGGACGTGGTAGAGGCCCCGGTACCGGCCGGTCCGCTCCAGGGCCAGGACGTGCAGGGGCTCCTCCATTACGCAGATAACCGAGCGGTCCCGGTCAGGCGAGCGGCAAATGGGACAGAGGTCATCCTCGGAGATGTTGAAGCATTCCGTGCAGAAGCGGACCCTCGTCTTTACGTCCAGAAGGGCCTGGGCCAGACTCCGGACTTCGGATTCGGGCTGGCGGAGAATGTAGTAAGTCAGCCGCTGGGCAGTTTTCGGCCCGACACCGGGCAGTTTTTCGAGCTCGGCAATGAGCCGGTTAACCGGCTCAGCGACGGGAACGGTGCTCAGGTCCACTCAGAACCCCAACCCTGGAATCTTTAGGTTCCCGGTTGCGGCCCCGATCCGTTCGGCCGCCAGGGCCTGGGCCTTTTCAATGGCCTGGTTAACCGCGGCCAGAATCAGGTCTTCCAGGCCCTCGACGTCGGCCGGGTCGACGATATCGGGGTCGATCCGTATAGATTTTACCTTGAGGTCGCCGGTTATCACGACCCGGACCGCCCCGCCCCCGGCCGTCGCCTCGACTTCTTCCTGAGCGAGCTGTTCCTGGGCCTTTTTAAGGCGTTCCTGAAGTTTAAGGGCCTCCTGCTGGGCCTTTTTTAAAAGTTTCGGGTCAAACATGCTTCCCCCCGGTCATCTTACGTCTAGCACCTCGCCTCCGAACTCTTCTTCCAGGACCCGGACCACCGGGTCAGCGCGCGCCCGTTCGAGCCGGGCCGCCCGGTCCTCGGTTCCGACTTGGAACTCCAGCTCAACCCGGCGGCCCGTAAGCTTGCGGACCGCCTGGTCGAGGACCCGCCGGCTGAGGGGGTCGGCAGCCTTGTCGCGGAAAAGCCGGTTCGAAAAGACAAAGACCAGCCGGTCGCCATCAGTTTCCACCCCATCACACCATTCAAGGAGCCCGGCGACCTTCCGGCCGTCACTCCCCCGGGCCTTAAGGGCTTCGGCAAGCTGGCCTTTGAAGTCGGGCGGAAGCTCCCGAGCAGGCGGGGGGACCGGCGGTTCCGGCATCGTTACCGTCGGTTCAGCCGGCGGTGAAACCTCCGCCGCCACCGGGACGGCCCGGGGAGCCCTGGGCGGCTCAGCCGACCCCGTCCCGTCGGTCGGCGGCCCAGCGGCCGACTGGGTAGGTGGCGTAGCCCGGGCCGCGGGGCCGAGGAGCCGGCCGACTTCGACAATAGCTAGCTCGAGGGGCAGGGGCCAGCCCGGGTCGGTCCCGAAGTTGACAGCATTGAACGCCCGGATCAGGGCTGTCAGGGTCTGGGGATCGGCGGCCCGGGCCAGGGGCCGGAGGGCCTCGACGGTTGACGGGCCGGCTTCCACCTCGTCATCAAGGCCGTAGGTCAGCAGCAGCATCGACCGCAAGTGGCCGATAATTTCCCGGTTGAACTGGCGCAGGTCGTAGCCGTCCTCCCGGACGGCGTTCACCAGTCGGAGGGCGTGGGAGATATCTCCGGCAAAGACGGCCTGAACGACCTCCAGCGCCCGGCTGTCTTCCACGTAGCCGAGGAGTTGCCGGGCGGCCTCGTGGTCAATGGCCGTGCCGAAGTGGGCGACCAGCTGGTCAAGGAGATTTTCGGCGTCCCGGAGGCTGCCCCCCGAAAGGTTGACAATAAGGTCAAGGGTCTGAGAAGCGATTTCGATGCCCTCAGCCCGGCAGATCGTTTCGAGCCGGGCCCGGGCCGCCGCCGGCGGGATCCGGCGGAAGAGAAACCGCTGACACCGGGACGCAATCGTGGCCGGGACCCGGTGGAGCTCGGTCGTGGCCAGGACGAAGACCACCTGGGGGGGCGGCTCCTCAAGGGTTTTAAGGAGGGCATTTGCCGCTTCGGTGGTGAGCATGTGGACCTCATCGATGATGTAGACCTTGTAGCGGGCGGTGACCGGGGCCAGCCTGACCGCCTCCCGCAGATCCCGGATGTGCTCGATCTTGCGGTTGCTGGCGGCGTCGATTTCGATGAGGTCCATGGACCGGCCTTCGTTCATCTCGACGCAGACCGCGCACCGGTTGCACGGCTCACCATCGGAACTCAGGTCCAGGCAGTTGACAGCCTTGGCCAGGATACGGCCGGTCGACGTCTTGCCGGTCCCCCTCGGGCCGGCGAACAGATAGGCATGGTGGATGCGGCCGGAGCGGACGCTGTTGCGCAGGGTCCGGGTCACGTGGTCCTGGCCGACTACTTCGGCGAAGGTTTGTGAGCGCCAGCGGCGGTAAAGGGGTTGTGACAAGACCATCCCGCACCTACAGGTTACAACGGCCGGGCGGCCCTGTCAATTTCCGGAAACTTCAACCTCGCCCAGAGGGAGATAGGTCAGACCCGAGGCCTGGACGGTTGCCCGGATGCCTTCAGGGGTGTAGAGGCCGACAGTTACCGGGTAGCGGCCCGGCGACAGGTCAGACGGAAGGCGAATCTCCCGCCGGTCGATGAAGGTGTCTCCCGGCTCCCACCAGCGGGCCGGGAAGTTTCCGGCGGCCGGTGGGCCGTCCGACTGGGCCCGGGGCGGGCGGTCCGGGTCGCCGAGGTGAACGAAGATACGCCAGTCTTCCCCCGTCGGCCTGAGGACCTCCCAGACGGTGGTAACGGTGAGAGTCCGCCCCCCTTGGACCCGGTCAGGCATGCTGGCGGTCAGGAGCCGGAGGGGCCCGATGGCCGGTCCCAGGCTGCCACCCACCACCCCGCCCCGTCCCCGGACCTTCCCGGCCTCGATAATCAGGGCTTCCAGAGGCTCGCCCGAAGGTCCGGTCACCGGGACAGGGTCACCCCCGACCGGCGGAACCCGGAACCCGACCCGAAGCCTGACGACGGCCGCCCCCTCAGGAATCCCGTTAACGGGCAGGGTGTAGCGGTCGGCAAACCGGTAGCCGGCCACACAGTCGGTAGTCGACATCATGCCGCGGCCGGGGAAGGTATCGAGGTTCGGCACCGTTGCGCCGGCCGCATCCCCGACCTGGTGGATAAAGAGGGCCCAGGGCTCGGCTGTCGGCCCGAGGCACTCCCAGTAAAGGCTCACCCGCAGGGGCTCGCCGGGTTCGGCCTTGCCCGGCTCGTAGGCCAGCAGGCGGAGCCGGTCTCCGAAGGTCGCGTTGACCGGCCGGGCAGCGGCCGGGATCTGGAGGACCGGCTGGGGACCGGCGTAGGCCGGCAGGATATACCGGAAAGGTGCGACGAAAGTCAGGATCCCGAGGCCGCCGACCAGGAGCCAGGGGATCGGCCGGATGAGCCGCCAGCGGGCGGTCAGGGTATTCCAGCCGGCCCAGAGGAGCAGGGCAATCGGTGCTGCTGCCGGGTAAAGGAGGCGTCCGTCGGATGCCGGGGTGAGGGCGGTCCAGCGGATGAAGGCGCCCGCTTCAAGGCCCAGGCACGCCCACAGGCCGACGAGGCGACTAAGAGTGTCCGGGTCACGCCGGGTCAGAACTCCCGTCGTGAGGCCGGCGGCGCCGACCAACCCCAGAACTGTCAGTCCTTCGACGGCGTGAAGAACCGCCGGGTCGGGCCCGATATTCATCCACCCGAAGAGGACCCAGTACGACCAGACGGTGCCCCGGGCCTCGCCCAGAAGGTCCGGGCTTCCCTGGCGGGGACCGGCGACCTCGACCATGACGTTCAGGCCGGTCGGGTCCCCATAAAGCCCGAGGTTGCGCCAGAACCACCAGCCCGCAAGAAGGACCGCCGGGGCGACAAACAAGCTGAGGCAAACACCAAGCTCCTTTAAAGGCTGACGGTCCCGGGCGGCCCGGGCGAGCAGGACGGTCAGGCCGAGGGGAAGGAGAACAAGGCCGCTCAGCTTGGCCAGGGCGGCCAGGCCGGCAAAGACCCCGGCTAGACCGAACATGCTGCCTGGCCAGCCCTTGACCTTCCAGGTCCGGGCCAGAAGCCAGAGGCCCCAGGTTGTCAGGGGAACAACCAGGGCGTCGTTGCTCACCCTGGCCATATTGAAGACAAAGGCCGGGTTAAACACGACCAGCAGGGTGGCGCCGGCCGCCCAGTCCGGTCGGTGGGGAAAAAGCGTGCGGCCCAGGCCGTAAACGGCCGGTACCGTCGCGGCCGCAAGGACCACCGAGATAAACCGCCAGATGTGGGCGCTGAGGGCCGGACCCTGCCAGGGGAAGGCCTCGCCTGGACCGTGGAGGGCCACGTTTTTGTTAACGTCCGAGGTCAGGTCGCCGGGCCTGGCAAAGGGGTTCGGCGGCAAAAGGGTGCCGAAGCCGCCGGTCCGCCGTCTGGCCAGCCGAAAAGCCCGGTGAGGCCGGCAAGGACGCCGTAATAAAGGGGCGGCTGACTGCCTTCCTGGTGCCAGGCGGTGACAATCCCGGGCTGCTGCCGCGGCCAGGAACCGGTTTCGGCCAGGTAGGCGATAAGGCCAATATGATTTCGCTCATCGGGGGCCTCGAAGAGGGGGACAGCGACGGCATAGATTGCCCCGAGAATCAGGAATACAACCGTGGCGGCGGCCGGGAACACAATGGTCCGAAGGCCCATCGGCCTCATCTTAAAGCAAATTCGGCGGCGTCGCCGGTCCCACCAGGCCCGTTGACCGGTACCCGCCGACCCGTAGCCTCATCGTAGAGGATGACCCGCATGGTCAGGGTCTCGAGTCGGATTCCGGGCGGCAGGCCGATTTCATGGGGGTCTGTCAGATACTCGCCGGGAACCCAGGTTGACGCCGGGCGGGCCCCGCCGCCGGGCCCGC
>JAUQQI010000040.1:972-10974 GCA_030549955.1 Chloroflexota bacterium | reverse complement strand
CCAGTTGACGGGCACGCTATCATCCTGGGCGATGAGCTTCGGACCAGCAAAGAGCTGCACCGAGACCTTAAGCTTCCGGTCCGAGGGGCCCAGGACCTCCCAGTAGAGGGTCACCTGGAGCCGGTCGGATTCGGGCAGGGCGAGGTCGTAGCCCCGGAGCCGGAGGAGGTTGCCGAAATACGCATCGGCGGAACGGGAAGGGCTCGGCGACTCAAATTGCTGGCCGGTGACGATCACCTGCACGGGTCCGAGGTCAAACTCGGTCCTAGCAAAGCCGGGTAATAACGGGTAAAGGGGCGCCGGGGAATTTTCCGGGCCGAGAATCCGGCCAACCAGCCGGTACTCGCCGGCCGCAACCCCGACGGGTATCCGCAGGTCGTAAGCCCTGGCCAGCCAGTCGCCGGCTTTGGGTTCGGGCCCGGTGAAAGCGGGCAAAACCAGCGGCCAGACGCCGGTGACCGCCGGGATACCATTTCGGCGCAACTCAATGGTGAGCCGATAGGCCGTGAGGTCGACCGGTTCTTCGACCCGGTAGTAGCCCCAAAGTGTTAAAGGCTGGCCCGGAATGGTTGTTCGGCCCTCCGCCACCACGTCCAGGATGCGAAGCCCGCACCCGCAGGCGAGATTCAGGCCCTTCGGGGCCCGGCGGTCAAAGTCCGGGCGGTGGCGATAGGCCCCGACGGTCTGAACCTCTCCCAGGCTGACCATAGTCCCCACCGGGCCGCCCCCCGGCCCCAGCAGGAGAGCAGGCTTCTCGTCGCTTTCGGGGGCCAGCCCGGCCTCGAGCCGGTAATTGCCGGGCGGCGCCCCCGGTTTAAGCCGGAGCAGAATGTCGGCCCGGACGGCCTGGCCCCTGGGCCAGCGGGTGGTCGGCCAGGCCGGAATCGGCCGGCCATCAAAAGCCGCCCAAACGTGGTCCTGGCTATCCACCAGCCGGGCTACCAGACGGTAATCCGTCAGGGGGTTCCGGTCAACCTGGAAGTAGAACGACAGCTCAATGCGGCCGTCGGGGGTTGGGGCGGAAGCAGCCTTCCAGCCGAGGAGTTTGAGGCCGTCGGCCGACGTCAGGTCGACCGGCTGGAGTCCGGCCGGCAGGGTGGATTCAACCGGCGGGTGGGTCAGGTAGGTCCGGACGGCCACCCCCATCCCCCGGCCAGCGAAGGCCCGGTCCGCGGCCGGGAAGAGGTGCCGGTCAAACCAGCCGGGAACCAGGCTCGCGGGGTCGCCGGCGATGCTTCGAGGCCAGTAAATAAGCCAGATGCGCCGGTGAGTGTTCCGAAGTTCCCGGAGCCGGGCCTCAAACTCAGGCGAGAGCCGGGTCCCCACCGACTCGCCGAACCGGGGCAGAGCCTCGACCGGTAAATACCCCCCGTCATAATGCTCGAAGACGTGATAGACGGTTGCCTCGTGGGCGAGGACCAGGTCGTTGGGCCCGACGTTCGCCTCCAGGTATTCGACGAGGGACCGGAAATCGTCCTTCTGAAAGCCTGGGTCAAAGTAGGCGGTAAGCCCAATGATGGCCCCTCCCAATAGGGCCCCGATGGCAGGCACTGCGGCCCAACGGGCCTGCCGGGTCATATAATCGATGCCCAGGGCGGCGGCAATGTACAGGCCGGGCGCTGCAAAAATCAGATGCCGAACGTTTGAGATGAGGGGCTTCTGGGCCCCGACCAGGGCCGTTGCCAGGGGCGGGATGGTAACGACCCCGACGAGCCACAATCGGCTGGGCCGGGGCAGACCCCGGGCCAGTCCGAGGGCCGCCAGAACGGCGAAAAGGGCTGCCAGGCCATTAAGCGCGGGCCCGTCCAGGGTCAGGCCTCCGGCTGTGCGGGCGGCAAGGTCCCAGAGGGCCACCGGGACCGGAACCTGGTCAAACTGGGGCGTCGGGGCCGTCAGAAGCCGGCCCCAGGCCGCATCAACCAGCAGGGCCGGCCCGATGATCCCGAGGGCCGCGGTTCCAACAAGGACCGGGACCCGCTTTCCCCGGAGAATGGCCGCCGCAAAGCCGAACCCGAGGGCCGGAACGGTAAAGACCGCAACATACTGGGTTAGAATGCCCAGGACTGCCACCAGAACAGTAAATGTGGCCCAGGTGATACTGGCCTTCCGGTCGCCTTGCCCCAGAGCGTTGACGGACCTCAGGCCCAGGTAGATAACCAGGCCGGCGAAGAACGCCAGCAGGGCGTACATTCGGACTTCCTGGGCATACCACACGTACAGGGGCGAGACCGCACCCAACAGGCCCGCGAGCAGGCCCGCCCGCTGACCCCCCAGCCGGGAGCCGATGGCTCCCAGAAGTGGGACCAGCAGGGTCGAGAAGAAAACCGAGAGAAATTTGCCCGCAAAATCCGAGGGTCCGGCCAGGCTGAGAAGACCGTAAAGTAGCACAAAGTAAAGTGGCGGCTGGGTATCCCGGCTCGGAACGCCCCCGGTTACGACCAACCCTGAGATTGCCCGGTCGAGGGTTGCTGCCCGGTGGAAGCTCAGGGCCTCATCAAGCCAGATGCTTTTAGAGTCGAGGCCGTGAACCCGCAGGCCAAAGGCGAGAACCAGCAGGATCAGCCAGTAAAGTCGCCAGCGGGTTTGCCGCTGAGGACCGGCAGGCGTCTCTAAAAGCTCGTAGCCCGCTTTTCCGGCCAGCCGTACAGTCAGCACACCTGTTATTTTAAACCGGCAGCAGGGCGCCGGGGTTGACGCCGGCGGCGGGGCGTCGTAGGCTTTAATTAACCGGGGCGGGAATCCTCCCTGCCTAACCGGCCTGAAAACTCCAGCCAGCGAGGTTCAGGGGCATGATCTCGGGAACCGCAACCACGTATATCGGCCGAAGGATTCCGCTCGTCGACGGTAAAGAGAAAGTCACCGGGGCCGCCCGTTACCCGGCCGACCTCCGCCTGCCGGGCATGCTCTTCGGCCGGCCGATCCTGAGCCCCTATGCCCACGCCCGCATCCGGGCCATTCGCACCGACCGGGCCCGGCAGGTTCCCGGCGTCGTTGCCGTCCTCACGGCCGCCGACCTGCCCATCCAGCCGGAGCCAACGACCCGGTCCCGCCTTATTCTTGCCCGGGACCGGGTGATATTCCGGGGCCAGCCCGTTGCCCTGGTTCTGGCCGAGAACGAACTCGCCGCCCGGGACGGTGCCGAAGCCGTTGAGGTGGACTATGAGCCCCTCCGGCCGGTTATTGACCCCCTGACGGCCCTGACCGAGCGGGACGTCTTGGTCTGGCCCGGGGGTGTGCCCGGTGAAAAGCGCGAAGACGCCGACGTCCACGCTGGGCCCGTAAATGCGGCCGAGCAGACCGCCGGTGGCAACCTGGCCGCCCGGTCAACTGTCGGCTGGGGGGATGTTGAGGCCGGGTTTGCCCAGGCCGACCTTATTCTCGAGACCACTTACCGGACCCAGTTCGTCCACCAGAACTACCTGGAGCCCCACGCCGCCGTCGCCGCGCCCGACCCCCTGGGTGGGGGCATTACCGTCTACACCAGCACCCAGGGCCAGTATATCGTCCGGGACCTCATCGCCGACATCACCGGCCTGCCAAAGTCGGCTGTTCGGGTTGTTCCCCTGAAAATCGGCGGCGGCTTCGGGGCGAAGTACGGCACCCTCGAACCCCTGGCAGTGGCCGCCGCCCTCGCGGTCCGGCGGCCCGTCGGGATAGCCCTGACCCGGGCCGAGGACTTGCTGGCGACAACCCCGGCCCCCGCCACCGTCATCCGCCTCAAGACCGGGGTTCGCCGGGACGGAACTCTGACCGCCCTGGATGCCAACATCTACATCGATTCGGGCATTTACCGGGCCGGGATCTCGGGAATAATGGCGATGCTCCTGGGCGGCTACTACCGCTGGCCGAACCTGCGGATTCGAACCTGGGAAGTCTTGACCAATAAGCCGGCGACCGGGGCCTACCGGGCGCCGGGGGCACCCCAGGCCACGTTCGCCATCGAATCGCAGATGGACGAGCTGGCCCGCCGGCTCGGCATCGACCCCCTGGAGTTTCGCCTGCGGAATGTCGCCGCCAGGGGCGACCGGATTCCGGCGGCTACCGAGCGCCGGTGGCCTGAAATCGGGGCCGCGGCCTGCCTGAGCGTGGTCCAAAACCATCCTATCTGGCGGGACCGCCGGCGAAATGGCCGGGGCGTCGGCCTTGCCTTAGGTGGGTGGCCGGGTGGGCTTGGTCCGGCAACGGCCGTCTGTCGCCTGGAGGAGGACGGCACCTTGCAGCTTCACGTCGGGTCGATTGACCTCGGAAACGGTACGGATACGGCCCTCATGCTGATCGCCGCTGAAGTTCTCGGCCTTCAGCCCGAGAAGGTCCGGATAATCTTTGGGGACACGGCCCTTGGACCCTTCGCCGGGGCGAGCGGCGGAAGCAAGATAACTTACACGGTGGGCGCGGCCGTGGTCCGGGCGGCCCAGGCGGCCCGCGAAAAAATCCTGCGGGTGGCCGCTGAATACCTGGAGGCCAATCCCGACGACCTGGAGCTTAAGGATGGCTATGTTTCGGTGCGGGGGGTGCCGGGGCGGGGGATAAGCCTCGGGGAGCTCGGGCAAAGGACCTACGCCGGCCACCGGGGACTTGCCCCTATCGTCGCCGAAGGCGAATCGAGCATCGGCCGCCAGGCCCCGGGCTTCACGGTCCAGGTTGTCGAGGTCGAGGTCGACCCGGAGACGGGCCTAATTCGGCCGACCAGGTTCCTGGCCGTCCAGGACGTCGGTCGGGCCATCAACCCCCTCACCATCGAAGGCCAGGTCCACGGCGGGGCAACCCAGGGCCTCGGCTGGGCTCTGATGGAACAGCTGGTATTCGATGAGCAGGGCGAATTGCTCACCGGCTCGTTCCTGGACTACGCCCTGCCCCGGGCAGCGGACGTTCCGGGGTTCGAAGTTGAGCTGGTGGAGGTGCCGTCGGAGCTGGGCCCATTTGGGGCCCGGGGGGTGGGCGAACCGCCTATCGTCCCGACCCTGGCGGCGGTAGCCAACGCCGTCCGGGATGCGGCCGGGGTCCGCATCACCGAACTGCCCATCACCCCGGAGCGGCTCTGGCGGGCGTTGCGGTAAGGTTGGCCAGGTCACGCCCGACTCAGCAGGGCCGGCTGTGCCGCCCTAGGCGGCCCGGCTGAACTCCTGGCTGAGCTGCCGGTTGTTCTGGGTTTCCCGCCGCGAACCGGACTCCTGCAACTGGTCTGGTGGCCCGGTCAGTTAGCGCTCGGGTACACCGTTGTGTTAGCTAATCGAGAAGATTTCGAATTGCCGGGCCCCCAATTAAAGCGCCCTGAAATAGCCGGTCCTGGACCTCAGTACACGCCGGCCATGCCGGGTTTAACAGGGATTTTGCACCGGTTTAACAGCCCTTTCGCCCACCTGTGTTAATTTCTTAGGGAGCTTGCGGGGAGAAGGCAGCGCCCGCGAGCCCACCCAGCCCCGGTGCGCGGGGAAGCGAAATTCGTTCCAGGAGGGTGTGTCAGAAACGTGGTAAGGAACGGATTTTTAATTTTAATCCTGCTGGCAACGGTGCTGGCGGCCTGCGGACAGCCTCAGGCTACGGTCCCGAGCCCCGGGGCCGAGACCCGGCCTTCGGGAACCCCCACCGCAGCATCCGGCTCGGGGCCGGCCGCGGCCGTCGCCTTCAGAATTGTTCCCGACCAGAGCGAGGCCCGCTACCGTGTCCGGGAACAGCTTGCAAACCTGCAGTTTCCGAGCGACGCGATCGGCCGAACTAAGGCCATCTCCGGGACAATTGCTTTTGCGCGCGACGGGTCCATCATCAGCTCGGCCTCGAAGCTTACGGTTGACTTAACAACCCTGCGGAGCAACGAACAGCGCCGGGACAACTTCATCAAGACAAACACCTTAGAAGTGAGCCGCTACCCGACGGCCGAATTTGTGCCCCGGGAGGCCCGAGGACTGCCGTGGCCCCTGCCGGCATCGGGTGAAACCACCTTCCAGCTTGTGGGCGACATGACCGTTCACGGCACGACCCGACCGGTCATCTGGGAAGTGACCGCGAAATTCGCGGGCGACCAGGTCACGGGTACGGCGACAACAAGCTTTAAGTTCGGGGATTTTAACATGCAGGTGCCGCGGGTCGCAGTTGTCCTGAGCGTCGAGGACAACATCCGCCTGGAGGTTGACTTTACCGTTGCCCGGGTCGCGACTTGAGACCGAATCGCGGCCGTTCTCGCGGCGGGGGTTCCTGGCGGTCCTGTCCGGGTTTGTCGTCCTGGCGGGATGCCGGCCTTTGGGACCTGACCTGAGCTGGGAGAAGGTCCGGGCATCGGGGCGGCTCCGGGTCGCCCTTGACCCGAGCTATCCGCCCCTCTCAGACCTGGACCCGGCGGGCCGGCCGGTCGGCTTCGAACCGGACCTCTGCCGGAGCCTGGCCGACGACCTCGGCCTGCGGGCGGACTTTGTCACCGATTCGGTGGAGGTGCTGCCCGACCTGGTCTTTACCGGCCGGGCAGACGTCGCGGCCGGGCTTAATCCCGGGCCGGAATACGAAGAGCACTTCCGGTTCACGAGCCCGTATATCGACGTTGGCTACTTTCTGGTGACGGCCGGGGCCCGGACCGGCCGGCTCGGTTTTGAGGCGGCGGGCGAGGCCGAAAGCCGGGCCCGGGAGGTTGCCCGACAGCGTACCCTCGAGCCGGTGGCCTACTGGTCAGCCCGGGAGGCGGCTTGGGCCCTGGCGTCCGGCCAGGTTGACGCGGCCGTCTTGAACTATATCGTCGCCCGGCAGGCCCTCGGCCTCAACCCGACCCTGACTATCGAACCGGCACCCCTGATTTCCCGGCCCCTCGGCCTGCTTCTGCGGGCCGACGCTCGGGCCCTGTATGAGCGGGTTGAAGGTGCCTTAGTCAGACTCCGGGCGGCCGGAACCCTCGCGGCCCTTGAGGGCCGGTGGTTTGGGACGGCCGCCTGAAAAAGGCCGGGCGGCCCAAGAGGACCGCCCGGCGTCTGGTGTCGGAAGACCTGCTCAGGCTGATTCGTCGACCGGTTCGGTCGTCACCGGCCGGTCGTAGCGATTAAGCAGAATCGGCTGAGCCCGCTTGAGGATGGTGTCGGCGTTGATGATGCACTTGCGCACGTCGGGCCTCGATGGAAGCTCATACATCACGTCCAGGAGCACATCTTCAATGATGGTCCGCAGGCCCCGGGCGCCGGTCTTGTGCCGGAGGGCCTCTTCGGCGGCGGCTTCGAGGGCATCCGGGGTGAAAATAAGCTCGACCTTATCCAGGGCAAAGATCTTCTGGTATTGCTTGATGACCGCGTTCTTCGGTTCGGTCAGAATCCGGATAAGCGCATCCTTATTCAGGCTGTCCAGGGTCACGATAATCGGGAGCCGGCCGATAAACTCGGGAATCAGCCCGAACTCGAGCAGGTCGTCGGGGGTCACCTGCCGGAGGAGGGCGTCGACGGTCTCCGGCGCCCGCTTCTCGTTAACGGCGGTGAACCCGATCCGCCGGTCCTTGTTCAGGCGGCGTGCGATGATTTTGTCAAGGCCCTCAAAGGCGCCGCCGCAGATGAAGAGGATATTCTGGGTGTTTATCTGAATGAACTCCTGATGGGGGTGCTTGCGGCCCCCCTGGGGCGGGACATTGGCGATGGTGCCCTCCAGGATCTTCAGCAGGGCCTGCTGGACGCCTTCGCCGGAAACGTCCCGGGTAATGGACGGGTTCGGGCCCTTGCGGGCGATCTTGTCGATCTCGTCAATATAAACGATGCCCCGTTCGGCCCGGGCCAGGTCGTAGTCGGCGGCCTGGATGAGCCGGAGCAGGATATTCTCGACGTCCTCGCCGACGTAGCCAGCCTCAGTCAGGGACGTCGCGTCGGCAATGGTGAACGGGACGTCGAGGATCTTCGCCAGGGTCTGGGCCAGGAGCGTCTTGCCGCAGCCGGTCGGGCCGATGAGCAGGATGTTGCTCTTCTGTAGCTCGACGTCATCGATCTGACCGCCCATAAGGATGCGCTTGTAGTGGTTGTAGACGGCGACCGAGAGGACCTTCTTGGCCCGCTCGACCGACAGGACCTTCTTGGCCCGCTCCTGGCCAATGACATACTGGCTGAGCTGGTCGTAAATCTGGCGGGGCGTCGGGATGCTGGTCGGTGCGCCCCGGGGCTTCGGCGGCGGCGCCCCCTCCTCATCGATGATTTCGCGGCAGAGGTCAACACACTCGTCGCAGATGAAGACGGACCCGGGTCCGGCAATCAGCCGTCGAACCTGGTCCTGGCTTTTACCGCAGAAGGAGCAATGGTACTGAACCCGTGAGTTCCGAGAGTTTGACATCCCAGACTCCGATTTTCGGTGTAATACTAGGCGCCCCGACCCGGTTTCGTCAAGACCTCATCAATGATACCATACTCGACCGCCTGCTCGGGCGTCATGAAGAAGTCGCGGTCGGTATCCCGGATGATCCGCTCGAGCGGCTGGCCGGTGTGGTAAGCCAGGATCCGCCGAATCTGGTCCTGCTGGCGGAGAATCTCCTTGGCCATGATCTCCACGTCGGCGGCCGCGCCCCCGACGCTGCCCACCTGGGCCTGGTGCATGTGGATGGTGGAGTGGGGCAGGGCGAACCGCTTACCCTTCGCCCCGGCGGCCAGGAGGACCGTCGCCATGCTCGCGGCCATGCCGACACAGATCGTCTGAACATCCGGCCGGATGAGCTGCATCGTGTCATAGATCGCGAGGCCCGCCGTTATCACCCCACCCGGCGAGCTGATATACAGGTGGATGTCCTTTTCCGGGTCTTCCCGGTCCAGGTAGAGAAGCTGGGCAATGATCAGGTTTGCAACCTGGTCATTGATGGGTGTGCCCAGGAAGATGATCCGCTCCTTAAGCAGGAGCGAGAAGATATCGTAGACCCGCTCCCCACGGCCCGTCTGCTCGATGACCATGGGGATAATGGCCGAATGGGTTTCAGGCAGGTAAAGTCCCTTCGTCATCGCCACTCCCTTCCGTCGGTTCAGTTTCGGCGGGCGGCTCGGGCGAGGCAGCTATTTCAACAAGCCGTTCGAGCGCCCGGCGCCGCCGGATGATATTCGTAAGGTGGTCCCGGCCCGCACCCTGGGTGAAGAACTCCATAACCTGGTCCCTGGCTGCGCCGGCCGGCCCGCCAATGCTTTCGGCTTCGGCCCGGACGTCGTCATCACTGACCTCAATTCCCTCGGCTTCGGCGACGGCGTCCAGGACCAGCTGCTCGAGGAGTATGCGCCGGGCCTGGGGCCGGAATTCTTCCCGGAGCTGCTCCTCGGTCCGGCCGGTGCCCCTGAGGTACTGGACCAGGTTGAGCCGCATCTGGGCGAGGCGGTCGGCCAGGTCTTCCACCATGCGTTCGACCTGCTGGTCGACCATAACGGGCGGAATCTCAACGCTGGCGCCAGCGATGACCGCCTCCAGGACCTGGCGCCGGTACTCGTCTTCAGCCTGCTCCTCCTTCTGGCGGAGGAGGTCTGACCGGATGTGTTCCCGGAGCTGACCCAGGGTTTCAAAGTCGCCCTCAACCGTCCGGGCAAACTCGTCATCCAGCTCCGGGAGCCGCTCAACCTTGACGTCATTGACCGTGACCTGAAACCGGGCCTCTTTGCCGGCAAGCTGTCCGACCTGAAAATCTTTGGGGTAAACCAGCGTAAATTCGAGGGTTTCGCCCTTGGCCCGACCGATGAGCTGCCTGCCGAAGCCCGGCGGAAAGATGGCCGGGTCGTCCCCGGCGGTAAGCTCATAGGCCTCCCGGCGGATGAATTCCTCGTCGTTCACCCAGCCGGTAATGTCGGCCATAACCCGGTCGCCCGCCTCGACCGGCCGGTCAACCGGCTCCAGGGTTGCGTAGCGTTTGCGCAGCTCTTCGAGCCGCTGGGCAATCTCCTCGTCCGTCACGGCGATGACGGGCCGCTCCAGGCGAATGGACCGGTAGTTGCCAAGCTGGACCTTTGGTCGGACCTGGACAACCATCCGAATGGTGAGGGGTTCAAGCTGGGCGACCTCAACGGCAGAGCGGGCCAGGATATC
>JAUQQI010000040.1:0-962 GCA_030549955.1 Chloroflexota bacterium | reverse complement strand
GCTGGAGGATCTGGGGGGCCAGGTCGTTGAGGGCCTCCTCCATAAAGGCTTCCCGGCCGACAAACCGTTCGACGACGTAAATCGGTGCCTTGCCTGGTCGGAAGCCCGGGATCCGGATGGAACCCACCAGCCGCCGGTAGACCTTCCGCCTGGCATCCTCGAACGTAGCCCGGTCAACCTCGACGTTCAGGGCAACCTGAGCTTCGCCAACCTTCTCAGTAGTGACCTTCACGGGCTGCACTCCGGATTCTGCGTGAATTCTCGATTTATAAATAGCGCGGTCGACTCAAATCCGGGGCTGACAGGCCGAATCTCCCAAACCCTTCGCCGCGCCCAAGACCATTATAACACCCCGCCGCCCTGAGTACAGCCAAGCTATCAGGTAGGCAAGGCCCACTTCGTCAGGGTTCTGGGGCTCAGCGTTCCCCGGCTCGGGGTAGGCCCTGAGCCTGGAGGGTGAAAGACCGCGGGTCGAGCAGGTCTCGCAGCCCGTCCCCAACCATATTAAGGGCCAGGGTCACAAGGACAAGGGCAATACCCGGGCCCCAGGTCAACCATGGAGCCTGAACCAGGACAATCTTGCCGTCGTTAAGCATACCGCCCCAGGTCGGGGTCGGAGGTGGGACACCCAGCCCGAGGAAGCTGAGGGTAGCCTCAGCGAGGATAGCGAAGGAAAATATAAAGGTGCTCTGGACCAGCAGCGGCGGCACCGAGTTAGGCAATATATGAAACAGCAGAATCCGCCAGTCGCCGGAACCCAGACACTTGGCTGCCTCCACGTAAACGGCATGCCGGTTCGCCAGTACCGGGGCCCGCAGTACCCTTACGGCATACGGCGTATAAACAATGCTGAGCGCTATGATGACCGTTTCAATACTGGGTTTTAGAATCCCAGAAATTGCAATGGCCAAAAGAATTCCTGGAAACGCCATCAGTCCGTCAAGGATGCGCATTACAACCTT
>JAUQQI010000023.1:2563-16779 GCA_030549955.1 Chloroflexota bacterium | reverse complement strand
CGGGCAGCTTCCGGGATGCCAAACCCCATCTTACCGGACGACCGGTTCGTAACGACCCGAACGGGGTCGATGGGTTCTCGGGTTGGGCCGGCCGTTACGACAAGACGGCGCCCGGCCAGGTCGCCCCGGCGGCCCAGGGCCCACCGCAACGCCCCGATGACCTCCTCCGGGTCGGCGAGCCGGCCCGCCCCGACGGCACCGGACGCAAGGCGACCGGTGGCGGGCCCGACGACGCCCCAGCCCCGCCCCCGGAGGGTGGCCAGGTGGGCCTGGGTTGCAGGATGCTCATACATCGCGGTTTCCATCGCCGGGGCGATGACGGTCGGGACGCGGGTTGTGAGGACGGTGGTTGAGAGGAGGTCATCGGCAAGACCCAGGGCAAATTTGGCGATGGCGTGGGCGGTGGCCGGGGCGACGACGACCGCATCGATTTGCCGGGCGAGGGTTACGTGCTCGAGGGCCTCCGGCTGGTTCGGGTCAAACATCGACGTAAACACCTCCCGGTGGGTGATAGCCCGGAAGGCGAGGGGGGTGACGAACTCGAGGGCGGCGCGGGTTAGGACAACGTCGACCAGCGCCCCGGCCTTGACCAGGTCGCTCGCCAGCTGGACGGCCTTGTAGGCCGCAATGCTCCCGGTAACGCCGAGCAGGATGCGCTTCCCGCCAAGCATCAGGCCTCCTTGCGGTTGAGCTCGTATATAATGCGGAGCCCCTGGAGGGTGATCTCAGGGACCACCCGCTCGATGACGGGGATGTCCGGGGCAATCAGCTCGGCCAGGCCCCCCGTCGCAATGACCCGGGGCCTTTCGCCGAGCTCCTGGATTATGCGGTTAAGGATTTCGTTCACGAGGCCGATGTACCCGAAGTAAAGGCCGGCCTGGATGGCGGCAACGGTGTTGCG
The DNA here is from genome assembly GCA_030549955.1 of Chloroflexota bacterium. Lineage (GTDB taxonomy): Bacteria > Chloroflexota > Dehalococcoidia > JAUQQI01 > JAUQQI01 > JAUQQI01. The sequence continues at coordinate 15,878 of JAUQQI010000023.1, read as the reverse complement.
GCCGATGGCCGACCGGGGCCGGGCGACCTCCACCCGCGGCAGCTTTGCCGTCCGCTGGAAGAGGGCCTCGGCAGCAATGCCGATGCCGGGGGCGATAACGCCCCCGAGGTACTCGCCCCGGGCCGAGACCACATCAAAGGTCGTGCCCGTCCCAAAATCGATAACAACGGTCGGCCCGCCGAAGAACCGGTAAGCGGCCGCCGCATTGGCAACCCGGTCGGCCCCGACTTCCCGTGGGTTCTCGTAGAGAATTTTTACCCCGGTTTTGACCCCTGCCTCGAGAACCAGGGGACGAAGGCCGCCGAAGTAGCGTTGGAAAACTTCCAGGAAGGTGGGGACGAGGGGTGGAACCACGCTCGAAATGATGCCGTCGGTCACGTCAGCCGGTGTTCGACCGGCCTGGGCCAGAAGGCCCGTCAGGAGGATGCCATACTCATCGGGCATCCGGTTGAGTTCGGTGGCCAGCCGCCAGGTGGCCTTAAGTTCCTGGCCGGCGAAAAGGCCGACAGTCACGTTGGTGTTGCCGATGTCGACGGCGAGCAGCACCGGAAAGCTTCCCTCCTTTCGCCGCCCGGAACGAAAAAAGCCTCCCGACCGGGAGGCATTCGATGCCGTCTCGGTCCGGGCGGATCCGAGCGGTTTGATCGGGTAAAGTCTCCAAACGGCTGCCGGCCCTCTTGGGTCCGGCTGCCCCTTTAGGCTAGCACGACCGGCGGCGTCCGGTCAAGGCCGTCGGCTGCGCCGGTTGTTAGCTGGCGACGGCCGTCGGCCCCGACCGGAGGTCGTCGATGAGGGCCGAGGCTTCCCGGCGGGACAGCTCCGCCAGCCCCTTACCAAATCGCTCCCGGGCCAGACCCTCAAGCTGGTCATCCGAAAGCTGGTGGCGGGTTCGCCCAATGGCCCGAATCGCCCGCATCTGGGCTTCAGTCGCGGCGGGTCCGCCGGCCATTGCCTCCTCGCCGGGTAATGAACGGGTGGCACTTCGGCCCGCCCGACGGGTCGGCGCCTCGGCCTCGATGGCCTCGGCCTCGTCGGCGAGCTCCTCCAGGGCCGCAACCCCAACATTCACCGCGTCCCGGAGGGCCCGGGCCTTGGCCCGGGTTTCGGCCATCCGAATAAGGTGCATCCGCATCTGGGGTGGGACATTCTCCGGGGACGCATCGCCAATACCCGAGAAGACGCCCTTGCTGGTCTCGACCACGGCCTGACAGATGGCCGTGTAGCCGTTGTCCGGACCCGGAACCTGGATGAGCCGGGTCGTTATCGACTTCAGCCCCTGGCGGTGGGCCTCGTCCAGGAGGCCGGCGTAGAGGACAAAGGTCCGGCCGTTCCGCTCAACCATGAATTCGCGCTTCACCACTGAACCTCCGATTTAGTATTCGCACGTTTGTGCGATTAATTATCGCGGATGGTGGGTCCGGTGTCAAGGATGAGGGGCCCGGGACCGCACCCAATCGGTAAGGGCCGCCACGAGCCGGCGGTTTTCGGGCCGGCGTCGGACGGCCACCCGGATGTAATCGGGCAGGCCGAAGGATGTGCAGTCCCGGACGAGAATCCCGTGTCTTTCAAGCAGAAATTCTGTGCAGGCAGTGGCGGCGCCGGTCCTGACCAGGAGGAAGTTCGCGGCCGAGTCCGAAACCCGCAGGCCGAGGCGTTCCAGCGCCCGCCGGAGTTCCTGTCGCCGGCGGGTGAGCCGGCTGCGGCAAGCGTCGATAAAGTCGGTCCGGGTCAGGATGAATTCGCCCGCGGCTTGGGCCAGGGCGTTGACCGACCAGGGCGGCTGGTGTGCCCTGACCCGGTCCACAATTTCGGGCGGTCCCAGCAGATACCCGAGCCGCAGCCCCGCCAGGCCGAAATCCTTCGTGAGGGACCGGAGCAAAATGACCCTGCCGGTGTTCAGCAAGGCCTCGGACGGCCACGGCCCACTGACGAACGACCGGAACGCCTCGTCGATGACCAGGACGCCCTCAAAGGCGTCGAGGGTGGCTTTGAACGGGCCTTCGGGCAGGTAAATCCCGGTCGGGTTCGCCGGGTTTGCGGCCCAGACGAGGGCTGGTCGGGTCCGGTTCAAAAGCCGGGTAAGCTCGGCCAGTTCCGGGACAAACCCGGCCGGCTCGGGGGCCAGGTAAGTTACGACTTCCGCCCCGGTGAGGGCCGAAGCGTAGGCGTACTCGCCGAAGGCCGGTCCCACGACCACGGTCCGGCTCCCGGGTCCGAGGAGGGCGCGGGCAATCAGGAAGATGAGTTCCGAGGCGCCGTTGCCCACCAGGAGATGCCCCGGCCGCAGGTTATGGGTAGAGGCAAGCTGGGTGGCTAGGGAGCCGGCGAAGGGGTCAGGGTAACTTCGCAGGTCGGCGGCAGCCAGGGCCCGCCGCAAACCGGGGGGCGGGGCGTAGGGATTGATGCTGGCACTGAAGTCGATGACCCCGGCCTGGAGCTGATCCGGCCGGGCCCCGCCGTGAACCGGCCGCTCAACCGCCGTCGGGCGCAAGGTTCTTGCGGAAGATCCGGTACGTCCGGTAGGGCTTCAGGCCGAATTTCTCGGCGATGTTTCGCATGGCCCGGTTTGTCTCGAGGACCCAAGACACTTCCATTTCTTCGAACCCGAGCCGCAGGGCATTCTGAACCACCCGGTGAACCATCAGGACCGCAACCCCGGTCTGCTGATGGGCGGGTTTTACGCCGAAGGCAATGACCCGGACCCGCTTGAGGCTCCGGCGGACCCTGACTTCCCAGATAAACCTCAGGAGCCCCCACAGGGTGAGCCGGCCGTTGAGCCGTTTGAGGACGGGATTGTAATCGGGGACGGCGATGAGGACCGCCACCACCTCCGGCGGCCCGTCATCCGGGCTTTCCGGAACCCTCTCGGCGAAAAGGATCAGGTCCGGCACCAGCACCGGCCGGAGACTGCGGGCCATGTGCTTCAGCTCGGCCTCGGTGATGGGCTGGAATCCCCAGTTCTGGCCCCAGGCGGCCGGGTACACGTCCAGGGCGAACGCCCGGATTTCAGCCTCGAGCCGGCTCATATCCACGGGCCGGAGCCGGATTCGGCCCCGTTCGGCCAGGCGCTCGGCGGCCTGGACCAGACGATTCCAGCGGGGGTTCTCGAGGTCAGCCCGGCTTCCCAGGTAAGCGTATAAGTCGATGGCTTTCCGGTAGCCGCAGGCTTCCGCCAGCTTCGGATAATACGGCGGGTTATAAGGCATCAGAAATGTCGGCATGCCGGTCCCTTCGACGACCCAGCCCACCAGGTCGTTCATGGAGGGTGAGGCCGGCCCGTAGACCGTATCGAAACCCCACGCCCGGGCCTGGGCTTCCACGGCCCTGAGCAGGGCCCGGGCCACTGGCGGGGAATCGACGGCCTCGAAAAAGCCGAAGAACCCGTCCCGGCGGCCGTGGTACCGGTTATGGAGGTCGTTCCGGATGGCCGCGACCCGGCCAACAGGTTGGCCGTCGGAGTAGGCCAGGAACGGAACAACCTCGCCGTACTCCCAGAACGGGTGTCGGCCGCCGGCCAGCGCAAGTTCATCGGTTTCCAGGGGCGGGACCCAGTGCGGGTCACCCCGGTAAATGAGGCGGGGAAAACGAACAAACTCCCGCCGGAATCGGTCTGACCCGGCCCGGACAACCTCGACCGTCACGGTCTGGCTTCGTGTCGCCTCAATCAATGTAGTTGTAAGCGACCAGCGGCAGGAACTCGACGAAGGCTGGTCTGAAGATAATTTCCTCCTGGAGAACCTTCGCCGCAAGCTCAAACCGGCTTTCGGCCCAGGCCTCGGGGCCCAGCTCGGCTCGGATGCGGTCAAGCTCCTCGGCGAAGACCTGCCTGACCAGGGCCTCGGTGACCGGCCGGCCGTCGTTCAGGGTTGCCCGATGCCGGAGCCACTGCTGGATCTGGGCCCGGGAGATCTCAACGGTGGCCGTGTCCTCCATCAGGTAGTTGATCGACGCGGCCCCGATGCCCCGGAGCCACGACTCCAGGTAGCGGACGCCGACATTTACGTTCGTTCGGAGGCCGCCTTCGGTGATATCCCCCTCCGGCACTCTCAGGAGGTCGGCCGCGGTCACGTGCAGGTCCTCATGGATCAGGTGGCGCTGGTCGGGTCCGGGCATCCGCTGTTCGAACATCTCCCGAACGACCGGAACAAGCCAAGGGTGGGCTACCCAGGTGCCGTCAAACCCCTGGGAGATCTCCCGCTCTTTGTCCTCCCGGACCTTGGCTATGTTACGCTCATTCACCTCCGGGTCCCGGGCCGGGATCTGGGCGGCCATCCCGCCGATGGCGTGGGCGCCCCGCCGGTGACAGGTGTTTACCAGGAGAAGGGCGAGGGACTTGAGGAAGTGCTTATCCATCGTCACCTGGGCCCGGTCGGGAAAGACATACTCCTGGAAGCTAAAGAACTTCTTGATGAAGCTGAAGATGTAATCCCAGCGGCCGAAGTTGAGCCCCCCCGAGTGATTCCGGAGCTCGTAAAGGATCTCTTCCATCTCGAAGGCGGCCAGGATGGTCTCAATCAGGACGGTAGCCCGGATGGTGCCCGGGCGGATGCCAAGCAGCTCCTGGGCCCGGTTAAAAACGTCGTTCCAGAGGCGGGCCTCAAGGTGGTTTTCAAGCTTGGGGATGTAAAAGTACGGGCCGGTACCCTTATCGATGAGCTTGCGGGCATTGTGATAGAAGAAGAGGCCGAAGTCGAACAGGGACGCCGAAACCTGCTCGCCGTCGACAAGAACATGCTTCTCGTCCAGGTGCCAGCCCCGGGGCCGGACCATGAGGACAGCCGTCTTTTCGGCCAGCCGGTAGAGCCGTCCCTCCGGGCTCACGTACTCAATGGTGCCATCGACGGCGTCCCTGAGGTTAATCTGCCCCTCCACGACCCCGGCCCAGGTCGGGGAGAAGGCATCTTCGAAGTCGGCCATGTAAACGTCGGCGCCGGAGTTCAGGGCGTTGATCATCATCTTACGGTCGACCGGCCCGGTTATCTCGACCCACCGCTTTCGCAGGTCAGGCGGTGCCGGGGCCACCTGCCAGTCGGCCCGGCGGATCTCTTCGGTCTCGGCCAGGAAATCTGGGAGTTTCCCGGCGTTTATCTCGGCCTGAATCTCGGCCCGGCGGCGCAAAAGCCGCTGCCGGGTTGGGTTGAACTCCCGGTGCAGGCTGGCCACGAACCGGAGGGCCTCGGGGGTCAGAATTTCGGCGTAGGCCGGGGTGACGGGGCCCCGGATGACTACGCCCTCAGACTCGAGGCGTCGGTTCAGGTCGGCCCGGATATCTGCTGCCTCCGACATCTTTCCCCTCCTGTCAGCAATTTTCCGTTAACCGAAGTCTAACGGGCTTCGAAGGCCGGTTGCAAGCGGGCTTCAGTCGAGCCCGCCCAGATAGGCGGCCTGAACCTGCGGATTTTTCGCCAGTTCTGCGGCCGTGCCTTCCAGGACGATCCGCCCGGTCTCAATGACGTACCCCCGGTGGGCGACCTGGAGGGCCATGTGGGCATTCTGTTCAACGAGCAGGATAGTCGTTCCATGCTCGTTGAGCTGTTTAAGGACCCCGAAGATCGTCTCCACTAGGACCGGGGCAAGGCCCATTGACGGCTCGTCCAAGAGCATGATCTTCGGCTCCATCATCAGGGCCCGGCCGATGGCGAGCATCTGCTGTTCGCCGCCGGAAAGGGTCCCGCCCGGCTGGTCCTGGCGCTCGTAAAGGCGGGGGAAAACCTCGAAGACGAACTTAAGCCGGCGCCGGATTTCTCCGGGGTCCCGGACAAGGTAGGCGCCCATTTCGAGGTTTTCCAGGACCGTCAGCCGGGGGAATATCCGGCGGCCCTCCGGAACGTGGCCGACACCGAGGGCGGCCACCTCGTGGGGCGGGAGGTGGGTGATGTCCTGGCCCTCCAGCAGGACCTGGCCCTGCCGGGGCTTGACCAGCCCCGAGACCGTCCGGAGGGTCGTGGTCTTTCCGGCCCCGTTGGCCCCGATGAGGGTAACGACTTCCCCGGGCTGGACGACGAGGGAGATGCCTTTGAGGGCGTGGATGTGACCGTAGTAGGTGTGAACCTCCCGAAGCTCCAGGACCGGCCGGGCAATGGTGCTTGCCGCGGCCCGGACGTCGCTAATCGGCTGAACCAAGGGCGGCACCCCTTCCCAGGTAGGCTTCAATGACCTTCGGGTTCCTTCGCACCTCGGCCGGCGGCCCTTCGGCGATCTTCTCGCCATAGTCGAGGACAGTTACCCGCTCCGAGATGCCCATGACGACCCGCATCTGGTGTTCGATGAGGACCACCGTGATCCCCAGCTCATCCCGGAGCCGGCGGATGAGCTGGGTCGTCTCGGCCATCTCCTGGGGGTTCATCCCGGCCGTCGGCTCGTCCAGGAGGATGAGTTTTGGTTTGGAGGCCAGGGCCCGGGCAAACTCGACCTTGCGCTGCTCCCCGTAAGGCAGGTTCCTGGCCAGCTCGTTCGGGTTTGCCCGCAGGCCGATAAACCGGAAAAGCCGAAACGCCTCCTCAACCAGGGCCCGCTCTTCGTCGAGAAAGGCCCGGGACCTCAAAAGGACCTGGATGGCACTGGCCCGGACCCGGGTGTGCATGCCGACCAGGATGTTTTCCAGAACGGTCATGTTCTGGAAGAGGCGGATATTCTGGAAGGTCCGGCTGATTCCCCGGGCCGCAACCTGGTCGGGCCGCAGGCCGTCGATGCGCCGGCCCTCAAACCAGATCTCACCCCCGTCCGGGCGGTAGAAGCCGCTTATAACGTTGAAGAGGGTGGTCTTGCCGGCACCGTTCGGTCCAATAATGCTGACAATCCGGCCCCGTTCGACCGAGAAATCCACCCCGTTCACGGCTACCAGGCCCCCGAACCGCTTCGTCACCTGCCGGCAGTCCAGGAGAACCTCAGTCGTCATCGCCAGCTCCCGTTACGGGCGCCGCCGTTGCGGGTGTGGGCACCCCTTCGGCCAGCTCGAGCTGATGCCGGCGCTCCGGGATAATTCCCTGGGGCCGGAGGATGCTCATGATGACCAGCAGCACCCCGAAGACCAGCCGCTCGTACTTGGCCGGGTCGAGCTGGGTCGGCCACTGCGCCAGCGGATAGTTAATGATCGGGAGCACCACCCCGGTTCCCCGCAACTGGTTCAGCAGCAGCGAAAAGCCCTTTAGAACCTGGAGGTTCAGGACCGTTACAACGGTGGCGCCAACAACGGCCCCCGGAATGCTTCCCATTCCGCCGACAATGACCATTGACAGTACCCCGATCGATTCCATGAAGGTGAAGCTTTCGGGGTTTATGAAATACTGCTTTGCCCCGAAAATCATTCCCATCGCCCCGGCAAAGGACGCGCCGGCGGCAAAGGCCGCCAGCTTCATCCGGACCAGGGGGATCCCCATGGCCTGGGCGGCCAGCTCGTCCTCCCGGATGGCCGTCCAGGCCCGGCCGACCCACGAGCCTTCCAGCCGCCGGGTGATAACGACGGCTAGCCCGATGATAAGGAGGACGAGGAAGTAGAAATAGAGGGCATAGAGGGTCGCGTCGTCGACCGTAACGCCCAGGGCTGTCAGGGCCGGCTTAAAGAAGAGGGGCGGCCGCTGAATTGCCCGGATGCCCTGCGGCCCGTTGGTGAGATTAATCGGCTTGTCCAGGTTGTTGACCACAACCCGAATGACCTCGCCGAAGGCCAGGGTCACGATGGCCAGGTAGTCGCCCCGGAGCCGCAGGACGGGCAACCCGAGGAGGATGCCGGTCATTGCCGCAACGCCGACCGCGACCACCAGGAACGGGAAGAACCAGACCGGGGCCAGGGGGAAAATTTCCGTCCCGAAGGCGACGTTGCCCTGGTTTGACCCCACAATTGCCCAGAGGTAGGCCCCAACGGCGTAGAACGCGACGTAACCCAGGTCCAGAAGCCCCGCAAACCCGACAACGATGTTGAGACCGAGGGCGAGGGCGGCAAAGATGCCAACCTGGGTTGCGACTTCGAAGAGAAAGGTGTTCTGCACCCCCATGATGGGGAGCAGAACAACCAGGACCAGGAGCCCGGGTGTTGTTCAGCGGCGCGTAGTAAAGTACCAGCAGGGAGCCCAGGAAGGCAACAAAGCCAAGGGCCAGCAGGAGGGAATAGCCAATAACCTGCCGCAGGCTCGGCCCTGAAAGCCACAGGGTAACCAGGGTCGAAACGAGAATGTAGAGGCCGACCGTGACGAAGGGCTGCAGGGCCTGAGCCGGGGGTTTTGCGGGAGTTTTCGGCGCATTCATCTTTCTACGCCCGCTGGGCAACAATCTCCCCGAGGAGGCCGGTCGGCCGGAAGATGAGGATAATAATCAGGATGGCGAAGGCAAAGATATCCTTGTATTCCGACCCGAAGGCGCCGCCGGTGAACTGCGACAGGTACGCCCCGGCAAAGGCCTCCAGGACGCCGAGGACCAGGCCGCCGAGCATCGCCCCAGTGATATTGCCGATGCCCCCGAGCACCGCCGCGGTGAATGCCTTAATGCCGGGGATGAAGCCGACATAGGGGTCGATCCGCCCGACCCGGATCCCAAATAGGACCCCGGTTGCCCCGCCCAGGGCGCCGCCAATTAAAAACGTCAGCATGATGATCCGGTCGACGTTAACCCCCATCAGGGCGGCGGTGGCCTGGTCCTGGGCGACGGCCCGGATGGCCCGGCCCAGGCGGGTGGCGTTGACCAGGTAGTTGAGGCCGCTGAGCATTACCAAGGAAACGACGATGATCAAAATTATCTTGGCCTGCATCTGGACGGTGACCGGCTCCCCGGCAACCGTGACCGAAGCCAGAGTCAGCGGCTCATTCAGGGCTGGGAATGACGGGTAGTTGCGGAAGAAAGCGTTGTTAACCAGGCCCTCAATGGCCCGAACCGTATCCTGCAAGAAGAAAGATACCCCGATGGCCGAAATGAGGGGGACGAGCCGGGGCGCATGCCGCAGGGGCCGATAGGCGACCCGCTCAATCCCGACGGCCAGCAGGCCGCTGGCCGCCATCCCGAGCAGGGTGGTAAGGAGGATGACCAGCAGCAGACCTTGCACCGGCTGGTCGGGCGGCAGATTTAGCAGGAGCATGAATTCGACCCCCACGAAGGCGCCCACCATGAAAATCTCGCTGTGGGCAAAGTTAATAAGCTGAAGGACTCCGTAAACCATGGTGTAGCCCAGGGCGATCATCGCGTAAAGAAAACCGATGGTCAGCCCGTCGATAGCCACCTGGGGCAGGGTCCGAACGACGAAGTCCACCAGGGTGAGTCCCCCGGCAACCTGGCGGTTAAAGACGACGGCCAGGGCCAGGGTAACCGCGGAGATAATGACCAGACTGGCCGCCGACCAGACGGTGAGCTGGATGAGCGGATAAACGACCGCCCGGTAAAGCCGAATCAGCCGCAACTGCCCCGTCACGGTCTCCGTACCCAATCAGAGTTTATCAGCACTCCCGCCCCTATCTCAGGCCCACTCTCGGCGGCGCGGTCGATTACCGGGCGGGTTGAACCAGGCCCGCAGATGCCAGCGCGGTTCGGGCCCGCGTCGGGTTCCGGCAGGTCCTTTAGGCCGGACCTTAACCGTCCCCGGTGACCCGGTCTACCGCCGGACGCCGCACTTGGCCATCAGTTCGGGCGTGAGCTTGGGCGGCGCCAGGTCCAGGCTTTTAACCAGCTGGTTCTTGGCCCAGTCGGCCGGGTTGGCCGAAAGAACTTTAAGCACAAAGTACCTGGCCTTGACCGGGTCGCCCCGTTCGTCGAAGGTGATTACGCCGGTGATACCCTGATAATCCTTGGTTGCCCGCACCTTTTCGGCCACGGCCCGGCGGGTAGGCTTGTTGCCGCCGGCATCCCTGATGGCCGCCTCGAGGGCCTTCAGGATGATCGCGGCGGAATCGTAGGCCTGGGCCGAGAAAGGCTCCGGGTCCTTGCCGAACCGCTGCTTGTAATCCTGGACGAACTTCCGGGCGCCCTCGTAGACGGTGGGCGGGGCCGCCACCGACGTGTAGTGCATATTGACCACCGCCGTTCCGGCGATCTTGGCCAGCTCCGACGAGTCCATGCCGTCAGGGCCCAGGAACTGGGCCGTGAGGCCCCGGTCTCTTGCCTGCTTGAAGAATACTCCGGCCTGGTCGTAGATGCCGCCGAAATAGATCAGCTCCGGTTTGACGGCGGCGATCTGGGTAACCAGCGGGTCAAAGTTGGCCTTCTCCTCCGTGCCCTCAAAGCCGAGGACCTGCCCGCCGAGCTCGCGGAATCGGTCCCGGAAGAACTCGGCCACACCCTGACCGTAGGTGGTCTTATCGTGGATGACGAAGGCGGTCTTCACCTTGAGCTCGTTGTAAGCGAACTCAGCGCCTACTGCCCCCTGGACATCATCCCGACCACAGACCCGATTGACGACCAGGTAGTTGCGGTCAGTTATGCACGGGTTAGTGTTGGCCGGAGAAACCATCGTCAGGTCGTAGTCCTTGTAGACCTCTGAGGACGGGATGGCCACGCCGGAGTTAAGGTGGCCCACCACCGCCAGAATATCCGGGTCGTTGACAATCTGGCGGGCGTTCGCCACGCCCACGTCGGGCTTCGCCTGGTCGTCAAAGGCCACCAGTTCAACCCGGAATCCCAGGTTCTCAATCGGACTCTTCAGCTGCTCGACAGCCAGCTGGGCCCCGTTCTTGAGGGCCTCGCCGAGAACGGCCTGCCCGCCGGAGAGGGGACTCTGGGTGGCAATCTTGATGGTCCCTTTGACCGTGGGCTGCTGGGGAGCGGGAGCCCCCGGCGCGGCCGTCGGCGGCGCACAGGCGGCCAGCAGCCCCCCGACGCCCACCGCTCCAACCGAAACCACGAACTCACGCCTGGTGAGCTTTCGCATGCCCTCTCGCCTCCTTCAACGTACACTAATTTCTGGCCTACCGAAGTCCCGAACCGCACCCTTTGAAATACTGTCTGATTTTATCAGAGCCTGGCGGTACTTTGCAATATTTTGCCACGTAGAAGGCCGGGATGAAGCCGCGTCTTGCCGCGGCCGGGCGGGGTTTCAGCCGGGCTCAGGCCGGGCCTTTATAATTGTTCTGGGGTAAGCGGCAAGCCGTGATGTGCCTCGAAATCTTGCGGTGGACGGGCGGTGCCTGGATGGAGACTGATGTATACGGTGGGCACAGCCGGACACGTTGACCATGGGAAATCGACCCTGGTCGAGGCCCTGACTGGCATCGACCCGGACCGCCTGCCGGTCGAGAAAGAGCGGGAGATGACGGTGGACCTGGGCTTCGCCTGGCTCACGCTCCCCAGCGGCCGGCAGGTAAGTATTGTCGATGTGCCGGGCCACGAGCGCTTTATAAAAAACATGCTGGCTGGGGTCGGTGGCATCGACCTGGCGATGCTCGTCGTGGCCGCCGACGAGGGTGTCATGCGCCAGACAGTCGAGCACCTCGAAATCCTGGACCTCTTGCAGGTTAAACGAGGGGTCATCGTCATCACGAAGGTCGACCTGGTGGACCGGGACTGGCTGGAGCTGGTCGAGGCCGAGGTCTCGGAGAAAGTTCAGGGCACGGTTTTTGCCGGCGCCCCCCGGGTTGCTGTCTCGGCCGTAACCGGAGAGGGCCTCGATGCCCTGAAGGAGCTCCTCGACCGGGTCCTGGCCGAAACGCCGCCCCGGCCCGACCTCGGCCGGCCCCGGCTGCCGGTCGACCGGGTCTTCAGCGTCGCCGGCTTCGGTACTGTCGTCACCGGCACCCTCATTGACGGGTCGCTCCGGGTCGGGCAGGAGGTTGAAGTCCTGCCCCGGGGCCTGCGGAGCCGGGTCCGGGGCCTGCAGTCTCACCGTCAGCGGGTCGAGACGGCCGGGCCGGGCCGGCGGACGGCTGTGAACCTGGCCGGGGTTGATACCGCCGACGTGGAGCGGGGCGACGTGGTGACGGTGCCGGGCTGGCTCACGCCGACGGAGGTCGTCGATGTCCAGCTCCGGGCCGTACGTTATATCGACCGGCCGGTCGTCCACAATATGGAGGTGAGCTTCCATACCGGGGCCGCCGAGGTGGTCGGCCGGCTCCGGCTTCTGGACCGGGATGAGCTTCTGCCCGGGGAGGCGGGCTGGGCGCAGATTAAGCTTTCGGGGAAGGTTGCGGCAGTCCCCGGTGACCACTTTATTATCCGCTCGCCGAACGAGACCTTAGGGGGCGGCCGGATTATCGACACGGCGCCGCGCCGTCACCGCCGGTTTCACGGGCCGACGCTGGCGGCCCTGGCCGCCCGGGCCGGGGATTCCCCGGAGGCCCGGATTCGGCAGCTGGTCGCCGAGTTGGAACCGGTACTGGTCGCCCGGCTCGCCGAGCGGTCCGGCCTCACCACGGATCAGGTCAGGAGGGCGGTGGCCGGGCTGGCCGAGGCCGGCGAGCTGATTCTTCTGGGCGGGTCGGAACTCGTGCTGACCCGTGGGGGACTCGAAAGACTGACAACCCGGTGCCTCGAGCTGGTCTCAGCCTACCACGACCAGTTCCCGTTCCGGACGGGCATCCCCCGGGAGGAGCTTAAAAGCCGCCTGAAAGTCCCGGACGAGCTGTTCGAGGCCCTGGTCGGCCGGCTTGTTGCCGGAGGCCGGCTTCGGGAGCGGGGAACAACCCTGGCCCGGTCGGACTTTGAGGTGCAGCTCACGCCCGAACAGCAGTCGAAAATTAACCGGTTCCTGGCGGAGCTGGCCGCCAATCCCTTTTCGCCCCAACCAACCGAACCCCTTGACCCGGAACTCCTCGGCCTGCTGGCCGACCAGGGGAAGGTCGTTAAGCTCGCCGAAAATGTGGTTCTGACGGCTGAGGCCTACCGGCAGATGACCGAGACCGTGGTAGACTACTTGGTAAAGCACGGCCGGGTGACGGTCGCTCAGGTCAGGGATATGTTTGGCACCAGCCGCAAATACGCCCTTGCCCTGATGGAGCACCTGGACGACCGGCGGATAACCCGTCGGGTCGGGGATGAGCGGGTACTTATCCGCCGGCCCGGAGGCTAGCACGTGCCCCTTGAACTCGGAGACCTGGGCCGTCAGCTGGCCGAAGGGCTCCGCCTGCTCCAGAACCAGGACCTGCCCCGACTGAACGAACGGCGGCGGCAGGCCCGGGAGACCCTGCGCCGGGCGAACGAAGAAGTCCACCGCTGGCGGGAGCTGACCCTGGGCCTGGCCGGGCAGACGACCTGGCTTGCCGGCGTTCCGTCCGGACCGACCCTTCCGCCGGTGTCGCCGCCGGCCCCGCCCGAAGATTACGTGGCCATCGGGGTCGACGGGTCGCAGATTCAGCCGGACCGGCACCTCCCGGTCTGGAGCTACGTCCTGAATGTCGGCATC
>JAUQQI010000023.1:0-2553 GCA_030549955.1 Chloroflexota bacterium | reverse complement strand
GTCCGGTACGGGCGGGAGCCCGGGGCCCGCCTCTGGTCTGAGCCAACCTGGCATTACCGGCCGGAAGAGCTGGTGCTGACCGACCCGGCCGACAGCTCGCGGCAGGTCCGGATTGAGGGGGCAGTCCTGGCCGCCCGCCGTTTTATTAAGGAGCTGGCCAAAGGTGTTGAGCTCGTTGAGGCGGAGCCTTCGGACCTGCCGGTTTTGCTTCTGCTCGACGGGTCGCTGACTATGTGGGGTCTTGCCGGCCGGCGGGTGGAGGGGTTTGTCCGGGACCAGCTTGTCCGGCAGGAGCTGCTACCTCTCTTTGACCGGCTGCGCCGGCTGGTGGAAGCCGGGCGGCGGGTGGTTGTGGCCGGGTACATAAGTGCCCCCCGGAGCACAGAGGTCGTGAATGCCCTGCGCCTCTTTATCTGTCCCTTTGACCCGACCGCCTGCGGGTCATACTGCCCGAGCAGGTCGGCCTTTGAGGGCCGGGCCTGCGACGACGTGGGCGGGGTGATGGACGCTGACCTGTTCCGGGCCGAGCTAAGGCCTGGTGAGCGGACCGGCCTTTTCGAGTCGCAGTCGTCGGTAGTGCGCGAGCTTTACGGTCCCCACCCGGTCCGCTTTTTCTATGTGAACGCTGACTCCGAAATTGCCCGGGTGGAGGTCCCCGCGTTCGTGGCCGGCGAGCCGGACCTGCTGAAACTCTGTCACGCGCTGCTCTGGGACCAGATTCAGCTGGGCGGCGGCTATCCGGCGGTCCTGACCGAGGCCCATGAGCAGGCGGTTATCCGGGGCTCCGACCGGGAGGTCTTCCGGGCGATGCTACTGGACGAGCTGGGCCGCCTCGGCCTTTCTGAGACTGAATCCCCGAAGGCAACAAGTAAACGTTACCGTTTTTTGTGATATCCACCGGCCAAGGTTCATCAGGCCATTTAACCGTTCTTATCGGCCTGAAGTCCGTCGAGTACTGGACGGCAGCACCAACATTGCTTATTTTGAAAGCTCATCTAGCCGAGAAGATTAGTCCGATATCTTACTGGTTGATCACGACAGAGTATCGTGCCGGGTCCTCACCAAGATATCTGAGCAAAAAATTCGAATAATGAACAATATCCTTGGCGGAATAGTGGGTTTCAACCCAGAGGCCGTTCGTGAGCCGGACCGGCTGGAAAAACTCACGTCCGCTCGGATGGCGACGCTGCTCCGCGACAAGGTACCGGCTGGAGTCTTGACGCGGCCGCACCGGGCAACGGTCTGGGGTTAACTTACCGATGTCAACTAAGTAGTTCGCTACCTCACCTAAGAGATCCTTCCAGGCCCTTAGCGGTCTGTCTTTACCGTCAGGTAGCAGGAGCTTTTGAGGCGGTCTGCCGCGACTTGCTACCCGAAGGCGGTCGAGGCTAATCCTCCCGGTCGACGGTGTTGGGGCCGGGGGACCGGACGGTTCAGGGGGTAGTCCAGGGAGTGGGGCTTTGCAGCTGAGCGGCTGCCAGAGGGTGGCCAGGAGTGCTAGGGCGGCCTCAGCGGGCGAGCCGTCAGCCAGGCTAAAGGCCGAGCTTGGTTCTTTCAGGTGGGGTATCTCATAAAGCTCCCAGCGTAAGCCATCGGTGACCCCCACCAGGAGCGGGCTATTAGAGCCCAGCTGGCTCAAAAGCTGGAAAGCATACGTAACCGCCGCGCCGGTGGCCACAGCCACTTTTGGGCTGTTGAGCTTCTTGGCCTCAATAAGGACCCGGGGCTTGCCGCTGGAATCGAAAAGGCAGTAGTCTACCTTTCCGGCGCCGGCCGGAAGTTCGACGCGGACCTGGGACGGGTCGTCGGTGGCCCAGCCGAGGGCCCGCAGAACCGGGTCAACCAGGGCGTACCGGGTCAGGGCCTCGCTGTTCTGAAGTTCGGAGTTAAAAGTCTTTGCCCGCTCGCGTAACGTCTCAATGAGCCGGATAAGCCCGCCCAGCTCCATTCTGAGCCGCACCAGAGGTTGTATTATTGACCAGCTCAGGGGGCCGCCTCTGCGGGACGGGCGCGGAACGCCTGATAGCCCGGGGACGACTCCTGGCCGACTCGCCACTCCACGTTCCGGGTTCGGGCAACCTCCCTGGCCCGGGGGCTTGCCCATCGCTGACCGATGACTATGGGTATGGTCGTAATGCCGGCGCCGGCGAGCACCTGGGACCGGGCGTAAGCCCGCTCGACGTCGCCAATGCTTACTGTGGTCGACACTTCGACGAGGGCAACCAGGCTGTCCTTGCGCCAGACTATGTCGGCGAGGAGGGGGTTCTCCGCCGGCGGGAGCTCGCGGCCGGCGAGCACCTTCCAGAGCCAGGCCCGAACTTCCGGCTCCGCCGGGCTGCCGCCCCAGCCTGCCCCGAGGATTAGGGCCGCCGAGCGTACAGTTTCGGCCTCGTAACGTTCCCCCTCTCGCCGGCCCTGTTCGCCCCGCCAGCTGGCTTCAAGGGCTTCCAGACGGGCCTCGGCCCGGAGCTGGGCAGCCGCTAGCTGCTCAACCCGCATGGCCAGCTGGTCGACCCTGGCGGTGAGGGTCTGGAGGCCGGCGGCGAGTTCATC
>JAUQQI010000024.1:10615-16987 GCA_030549955.1 Chloroflexota bacterium | reverse complement strand
GGGATTGGTCCCGGCGGCCCTTTTAATTAGATTCAGGCTCCGGAAATCGTTCCGGCCGGACAGCTGTACATCCGGGCAGGAAAATGACCATATTCGGCCGGGGGGGACCATCCGGCTCGGCTGCTCGCTACGGGAATCGTCGGGCTGGTAGTTTCTGAGGCCGGGGCGGGCAGGGCTACCCAGCGTATCGGGTTTGCGGGTCCGTACGGCGACCAAGGCCGCCCTGGCCCAGAAGCCCGACCGCAACCCTGGGCCGGTTGACCTGGGGACTGGCCAGACGGTAACGGTCCCCGTGGCCGGTTGGACAGGCACCCGACTGGACTCCCCGGTTTGGGCTTTGACCCCGGGCCCCTCCCTGTCCGTTTCCCGACTGACGGGAGCCACAGGCCCCACCGCATTTGGCAAAAGCCGGATCGGGTCCTGGGAGGGTGCTAAAATTGTGGATAAAATCACTGCCCGGGAGTTGCCGACGATGGCTGACCTTATTGCTGACCGGACCCGTCTCTTCACCGAATCAGTTATCCGGGAGATGACTCGGCTTATTCTGCTTTACCACGGCGACCGGGGCATCAACCTGGCCCAGGGCTTCCCCGATTTCCCGGCTCCGGAGCCGGTTAAAGAGGCCGCCTGCCGAGCCATCCTGAATGATGTCAACCAGTACGCGATCACCTGGGGTAGCAAGTCGCTGCGGGATGCCATTGCCCGCAAGTACTTAAAACATACCGGGGTCGAAATCGACCCGGAGCGGGAAATAACTGTCTGCTGCGGGGCAACCGAGTGTATGGCCTCGACCATGCTCGCCTTGGTCAACCCTGGCGATGAGGTTATTGTAATCGAACCGTTTTACGAGAACTACTGGCCCGATGCGGTCCTGGCTGGCGCAACCCCGAAGTTCGTGACCCTCCATGAGCCGGACTGGTACCTCGACCCCGACGAGCTCCGCCGGGCCTTCTCGCCCCGCACGAAAGCAATCATCATCAACACGCCCAACAACCCGACCGGTAAGGTTTTCAGCCGGGTCGAGCTTGAGCTTATCGCCGGCCTCTGCCAGGAGTTTAATGCCGTCGCCATTACGGACGAGATTTACGAGCACCTGGTCTACGAGGGCGAGCACGTCCGGATGATGACCCTGCCGGGGATGCGGGACCGGACGGTCACCATCAGCGGCATCTCGAAGACCTATTCACTGACCGGCTGGCGCATCGGCTACATTATTGCCCCGCCCCGCCTGACCGACGCGATCCGAAAGGTCCATGACTTTCTGACCGTCGGCGCACCGGCCCCCCTCCAGGAGGCAGCGGCGGTCGCCCTCGACCTGCCAGACGAATATTACGCCCGACTGCTGGCCGATTACCAGGAGCGGCGGGACTTTTTGGTTGAGGCCCTGGAGGAGATTGGCTTTCGCTGTTTCAAGCCCCAGGGCGCATATTATGTTATGGCCGACTTTACAGCCTTCGGCTTCGACAATGACGTCGAGTTTGCCCGGTACCTGGTTAAGGAGGTTGGGGTTGCGACGGTGCCGGGCAGTAGCTTTTACTTTGATCCGGCCAGGGGCCGGACGAAGGTCCGGTTCGCTTTCCCCAAGCGGATCGAGACCCTCAAGCGGGCGGTTGGACTGCTTGGGGTCCTTAAAACCCAGGCCGTTAAATGAGTCCGATTCGGGTCCTGCCCGACGAGGTCGTGCCGCCGGTGAGGTTGTGAACCGGCCGGCGAGCGCCGTCAAGGAACTTGTCGAGAACGCCCTGGATGCCGGCGCCCGGCAGGTCCGGGTCGAAATCGAGAACGGCGGCCTCGGCAGCATTCGGGTTGCCGACGACGGGGCCGGTATCCCGGCCGATCAGGTCGCCCTCGCCTTCCGCCGCCACGCGACCAGCAAGGTCACCTCGGTCGAAGATATCTGCCGGACGACCACCCTCGGCTTCCGGGGCGAGGCCCTCGCCGCAATCGCCGCGGCCGCGACTGTCCGCATGGTTACGCGGCCGCCGGAACAGCCCTTTGCGGTCGCCGTAACCTACCGGTTCGGAGAGCTCGTTGGGGTCGAGCAGGTCGGTGCTCCGCCAGGGACCATCGTCGCCGTCAAAAACCTTTTCGAGAATCTGCCGGCCCGCCGCCGGGCTCTGGACGAACCCCGGAAGGAGGCCGCCCTTTGCGCCCGGGTCGTCGCCCAATACGCCCTGGCCTACCCGACGGTCAGGTTCTACCTGGTCGTCGACGGCCGCCTGCTCCTGCACACGCCCGGCGACGGCAATCGCCTCGCCATTCTGCAGGCCGTTTACCCCCGCACCGGCCGTGACTGCTGGGTGTCGGTCGGGGCTGAGGTCGGAAGCATGGCCGTTCACGGTTACCTGAGCCGGCCGGGTATGTTTAAGACTGACCCGGGCCACCTGACAGTTGTTGTCAACGGCCGGCCGGTGGAAGCCCGGGCGATCCGTCGGGCGGTTGTTGAGGCCTACCGGAGCCGGATTCCACGGGGCCGCTACCCGTACGGTTTCCTGGCTGTTGCCCTCCCCCGGGAAGATGTCGATGTGAATGTCCACCCGGCCAAACTCGAAGTAAAGCTTCGGGCCGAAGACGAGGTTGCGGCCCGGATTGGGGAGACTGTCCGGCTGGCCCTCGATGCCCCCCGCTTTGAAGATATTGCCGCCGTGGCCGATTGGCGGATACCGGCCCTACCCCTGGTCGAAACCGTCATTCGGGAACGGCCGGAGCCCGAGTTTGCCTGGGACCGGCTGGAACCCCTGGGTGACCTGGCGGGTGAATACCTGGTCTGCCGCTCGGAAGATAGCCTCTACCTGGTCGACCCCCACCGTCTCGACGAAACCCGGATCTTCATGGAGCTCGAAAAACAGCCAGTCGGCGAGCCCGGCCAGTTTCTCCTTTCCACCGTTACGGTCCCGCTAAGTCCGGACCAGTCGGCCCGGATGGCCGGGCTTATCCCGGTACTTGGCCGGTTTGGTTTTTCGGTGCGCCAGGTCGGCGACCGGACCCTGGTCCTGGAGGCCGCGCCGGTTGGCCTGGATGAGGCCGGGGCCGAATCGTGTCTGGCCGAGCTGATGCTGGCCCTGGACCAACCGGGTGAGGTCGAGTGGGAGCAGCGGGTCCGGGCGGCCATCGCCTGCCGCCGGGCCATCAAGCGGGGTGAACGGCTTGCCGCGGACGAGCAGCGCCGGCTACTGCGGGCCGCCGCCGGGGTCGGCGTCGGTCTCCTCTGTCCCCACGGCTACCCGATTTTGCTCCGGATCGGCCGCCGGGACCTCCACCGGCACTTCGGCCGGTAGGACCCGCGTCGCTTCCCAGCCGAAGGCGACGCCCCCCGGCGTCGCCTCTTCCCAGAACCGAACCCGAAAGCCCGGCATTCCGGGGAGTCCGGGTGGGGCCGGATTCTCACGCGGTCCCAGGATGAGGCGCTGGGCGAAGCCGGCCAGCCGGCGCCGGAGGCCGAACGGTTTGAGGGCGCCGGCATAGACCACAACCCAGCGGCCGCCCGGCCGCAGAACCCGGAGAACTTCCGCCCAGGTAGCCGGGTCGAGCGCATAGTCGGTCGGGAAGGTCGCGAGAACCGAATTAAAAGTCTGGTCTTTAAAGGGTAACTGCTGGGCCCGACCCCGGACCAGGTTAAACGGACGGCCGGCAGCCCGAAGCCGCCGTAAGCCTACACCAAGCATTGCCGGCGATGGTTCCAGGCCGGTGTAGTCGTAGCCGGCCGCGATTAGCCTGACGGCCAGGGACCCGGTGCCGGACCCGAGTTCGAGAATTTTCGGGCCCGCGAGGCGGCCGGCGGCTACGGCCTGCCAGCGGGCCCACTCGCCAGCAAAGAACAGGACGGTTATCAGGTCATAGACCCGGGCGAGGGGACCGTAGAGGGCCCCGAAAGCCGTCCGGAGGAGCTTTACCCGGAGGCAGCGGAGGAATTCTGCCGGCTCACCCGTCACCAGCCTTCGACCAGCAGCAGGGCCGGGTCCTCGATGAGTTGCTTGACCCGGACCAGGAACTGGACAGCTTCCCGACCATCAACCAGGCGGTGGTCGTAGGTAAGGGCCAGGTACATCATCGGCCTGATAACGACCTGGCCGTTGACTACCACCGGCCGGTCGATAATCCGGTGCAGGCCGAGGATGCCGACCTGGGGCGGATTAAGAATCGGGGTGCTGAGGAGTGACCCGAAGACCCCGCCGTTCGTAATGGTGAACGTGCCGCCCTGGAGCTCTTCCAGGGTAAGCTTGTTCTCCTCGGCCCGGCGGGCGAAGTCGGCAATCTTCTGCTCAATTTCGGCAAAACTGAGCCGGTCGGCGTCCCGCAGGACCGGGACGACGAGGCCTTCGGAGGCCCCGACGGCGATGCCGATGTCGTAGTAGTTTTTATAAACGATTTCGTCGCCCTGGATCTCCGCATTCAGCTTTGGGAAGGCTTTCAGGGCGGCGACAGTGGCCTTCACGAAAAAGGGCATTATCCCGAGGCTGACGCCGTACTTCTGAAGGAACATCTCGCGGTACCGCCGCCGGACCTCCATCACCGCGCTCATATCCGCCTCATTGAAAGTGGTGAGCATCGCCGTGGTCTGGGTTGCCTCGAGCATCCGGCGGGCAATGGTCTGCCGGCGTCGGGACATTCGAACCCGGACCTCCCGCGGCTGGGGCGGAGCCTCAACCGGGGGCCGGCCAACGGGCGGCGGAGGGGGGGGCGTCCAGACCTCGGCCTCGGGCCGGGGCGGGGTCGGCCGGGTGTCCGGTCGGACCGGGGCCGGCTCAACCCGGGGGCCAACCTCCGGCGGAACCGCCTCCGCCGGGGCAACCCCAGGCGCGGTCGGGCGGGCTGCCGGGGCCTCGACCTGCGGGGCCGCCGCGGCCCGCTGACGTTCAATGTAAGCTAAGACGTCTTCCCGGGTTATCCGGCCACCGGGTCCGGTCGCCGGGACCTTGGCCAGGTCGATGCCGGCTTCCTCAGCCAGCCGCCGGGCCAGGGGTGTCGCCTTCGGGGCCTCTTCGACTGCTACCTCGGCCTCCCGGACGGCTTCCGGGGCGGCCGCCGGGGGCTGTTCAGCCTCAACCGCCGCCTCCTCGACCACGCCCAGCACATCCCCGATCCGGACGTCTTCACCCTCGCGCCGGACTATCCGGGCCAGGACCCCGGAACGGGGTGCCGGGACCTCCACATTCGCCTTTTCGGTCTCGAGTTCGACGACCGGTTCGCCGGCGACGACCCGTTCGCCTTCACGCTTGAGCCACCGGGCAACCGTGGCCTCAACGATCGATTCCCCAACTTCCGGAACGACAATTTCGGTTGCCATCTTAATTCCCCCCTTACCGCCCGCTCGGGACCGGCATTTGCCGGGGCGCGTAAAGCTGTTCGATAATTACCCGCTGATTGGCCTGGTGCTGGGCCATTGTCCCCTCGGCCGGGGTCGACGCAGGCGGCCGGCCAATATATCGCAGGGACCAGCGGCCGCCGATGATTTCCTCGAGCCGCGGCCGGATGTAACCCCAGGCCCCCATATTCTCGGGCTCCTCCTGGAGCCAGATAACTTCTTCGATGGCCGGGTAGCTCTGAAAGATGGCCCGGAGTTCCTCGGCCGGGAAGGGGTAGAGCTCTTCAACCCGGACAATCGCCAGGTCCCGGGCAAGGCCCCGGCGCTCGTCGGCGACGGCATCATAATAGACCTTGCCGCTGCACAGGACCAGCCGGCGCACCCCGTCCCGCCGGTCGGCTGCCGGGTCGTCGAGCACCGGCTGCCAGCTGCCCTCGGCCAGCTCCCGCAGGGTCGAAAAGGCGGCCGGGTTCCGCAGGAGGCTCTTCGGGGTCAGGACGACCAGCGGCCGGGGGTCCTCCCGGAGCAGGGCCGCCTGGCGCCGAAGGAGGTGGAAATACTGGGCTGCCGTCGTCGGGTTGGCGATAAACATGTTATTGTCGGCCGCCAGACTCAGAAACCGCTCCAGTCGGCTGCTGGAATGGTCCGGCCCCTGCCCCTCGTAGCCGTGGGGCAGGAGCAGAACCAGCGATGGGGAAAGGCCCCACTTGGCCCGCCCGGAAACGATGAACTCGTCCACCGGGACCTGGGCCCCGTTTACAAAGTCGCCGTACTGGGCCTCCCAGATGACCAGCCGGTCTGCAGCCTGGAGGCTGTAACCGAGCTCAAAGGCCAGGGCCGCATTCTCCGAGAGGGGGCTATCGATGACCTCGAAGGCGGCCCGGGCCTGGGGCAGGACCTGAAGGGGGATAAAGGGCCGGCCCGACCGGACATCGTAGAGGATGGCGTGCCGCTGACTGAAGGTGCCCCGGCCCGAGTCTTGCCCGGCCAGCCGGACCGGAATTCCGTCGGCCAGGATAGTGGCGAAGGCGATCCCCTCGGCGGTCGCAAAATCGATAGCCCGTTCC
>JAUQQI010000024.1:0-10605 GCA_030549955.1 Chloroflexota bacterium | reverse complement strand
AACCTCTGGCGGGAACGCGAGCCAGGCGTCGTAGACGGCCCGCAGGACCTCAAGGGGAACTGCGGTCTCGACCGGCCGGGGTCTCGGCGGCGGGACCTTCGGCTGGTCGGCCGGACGAATTGTTTCGGCCGGGGCTTCAAAAAGCCGCCGCCACTCGGCCAGGTATTTCTCCCGCAGGCGTTCAGGCACGTCCGCTCCGACAACCCCGGCCTTGATGAGGCGGTCGGCCCAGAGCTGACGGACCGTCGGGTGACGGCCGATGGTCTCATACATGAGGGGCTGGGTGTAGCTCGGCTCGTCGCCCTCGTTGTGACCATAGCGCCGGTAACCGATCAGGTCAATCACAAAGTCCTTGCCGAATCGCTGGCGGTAGGCGAACGCCAGTCCCACCGCCGCCAGGCAGGCCGACGGGTCGTCGGCGTTTACGTGGACCACCGGAATTCCGAAGCCCTTGGCCAGGTCGCTCGCGTAGCGGGTGCTCCGGCCGAGGGAGGGATCGGTGGTATAGCCGATCTGGTTGTTGGCAATGATATGCACTGTCCCCCCGACGGTGTAGCCGGGCAGCCTGTAGAGGTTCAGGGTCTCGGACACGACCCCCTGGCCCGCGAAGGCGGCATCGCCGTGGACGACGATGGGTAGGACGAGTCCGGGGTCAAGGCGGGGCGCCCCCGGCCGGGACGCGTCGGCGGCGGCCGCCCGGGCCATGCCCTCGACCACCGGGTAGATAGCCTCCAGGTGGCTTGGGTTTGCGGGCATCGTGATGACCAGCCGGCCGTCCTCAAGAGCCCGCCGGCCGCCCAGGTGGTAATAGACGTCCCCGTAGATGGGGATCCCATCCCGGCCGTCGAGGCTTGGCTCCCGGGGAGCCTCCCGGAAGTAGGCCAGGATTTCGGCGTAAGGCCTCCCCAAAATATGGGCCATGACGTTGAGACGGCCGCGGTGGGTCATCGCAATGAATACCTGGCGTACCTCGTCGGCCGATGCAAGGCTGATAAGCCGGTCCAGCATCGGCACCAGCATATCGACGCCCTCAACCGAAAACCGTGTCCGTCCCGGAAAGGCCCGGTGCAGGAACTGCTCGAAGACCTCGACCTGAGTGAGGCGCTCGAGAAGGGCGGCGGCCTCAGCCGGCCCTAGCTCTGGCTGGTAGCGGCCGGATTCGACCGCTTCCCGGAGCCAGGCCCTCTCGTCAGGGTCCTCGATCTGGTCGAACTCATAGCCGACCGACCCGGTATAGATTTCGAAAAGGCGGCGAATAGCCTCGAGGGCGCTGGCCGCATTCCGGGCAACCGGTCCCCCCACGACCGAGGCTGGCATTTCCCGGAGGTCGGTCTCGGTCAGGCCGTGGAACTCGGGGCTGAGGGCAGGGTGGCCCGGGGGGGCACTCCCGAGCGGGTCGAGTCGAGCCGCTAGGTGGCCGTAGGTACGAATCGCGGCGGCCAGCTGGACAGCACCGGCCAGTCTGGTGATGGCCACCACCGGCACCGCCCCATCAACCGGCGGTGCCCACCGGCTGAAGTAGGCCCGGGTCGCCGGGTCAACCGACTCCGGGTCCAGCCGGTATTTTTCGTAAAGTTCCAGAACGTAAGCGGCGTTGGGTCCCGGAAAGGTTCGCCAGAAGTCCATTGCCCTCCACCACGCTGTGGCTTGATAAAAAACCTTCCGGCGGGCACAGCCTGACAGCGCTGTCTGCGCCCGCTAAAAGTTAATAATAACACTTCCCTGTCGCCGCCGGCAGCCCCGCACGCTGACTGCCGGCTTAGCGATTTGCCCTGGGGAAAACGGTCGGATTCGGGGCCAGGCCCTTACGGGTCCTTGCTCGCTGCCCGGGCCGTCAGCTCCTCCCAGAAGCGCTCGACCTGCCGTTCAACGGTGACCAGGGTACCGGACGTGTCGATTACCCGGTGGGCCCGGCGGGCCTTCTCGGCCGCTTCAAGCTGGGCCGCAACCCGCCGACGGACCTCTTCTTCGGGCAGGCCAGTTCGGGCGACATAGCGGGCGACCGCAACCTCGGTCGGGGCCACGGTGACCCAGACCTCGTCCACCAGGTCATCCCAGCCGGCCTCGAAGAGCAGGGCGGCTTCGATGACCACGACCCGGACGCCCTCCCGCCGGAACTTCTCCAATTGCTCGGTAATCAGCCGCCGGATTATCGGGTGGATGATGGCATTCAGCCGATGGAGTTTTTCCGGGTCGGAAAAGACGATGGCTCCCAGCCGGCGCCGGTCGATGGCGCCGTCAGGCCCGACGATTTCCTGGCCGAACGCTTCGACCACGGCCCGCCAGCCCTCGGTTCCGGGGGCATAGGACTGGTGGCCCAGGCGGTCGGCCTCAATTACCGCTGCTCCCCGCCGGGCCAGCATGGACGCGACTGTACTTTTCCCGGTTCCGGGTCCGCCGGTAAGGCCGATGACGACCACGGTTCAGGCCTTGCCCAGGGCCTTTTTAATTTCCCTGGTCAGGGCCGGCAGAATCTGCTTAGCGTCGCCAACGACCCCAAACCGGGCGTATCTGAAAATGGTCGCGTCCGGGTCTTTGTTGATGGCGACGATGGTTTTGGCTGCCGAAACGCCGGCCATGTGCTGGACGGCCCCGGAGATCCCTACGGCGATGTAAAGGTCGGGGCTTATCGTCTTGCCCGTAAGGCCGATTTGAAGGCTCGTGGGCACCCAGCCGGCGTCGGTCACGGCCCGGGAGGCCCCGACGGCCGCTCCCAGGGCGCTGGCAAGCTCTTCGACGAGGTGCCAGTTCTCGGGCCCACCGAGACCCCGGCCGCCGGCGACCACGATGCGGGCATCCTCGAGCCGGACGCCTTCAGCGGCGGCCTCCTGAATCCGCCGCCGGACCTCCTGCCGGACCCGGACCGGGTCGGGCTCGGGCCTGAATTCTTCGACGGTCCCGGTCCGGCCGGGGGTTGGCTCGGCCGGCGGGAACGCCTTTGGCCGCAGGGTCACAATCTGGGGTCGGGTATCGATGACCACCTCGGCCCGGAAGTTGCCGCCCAAAATGGACCGGGTCAGGACGAGGGAGCCCCCGCCGGCCCCGGGCCGCAGGTCGACGCAGTCAGTGGCGACCCCGGTCTGAAGCCGGAAGGCCAGGGCTGGTCCGAGGGCACGGCCCTGGAACGTGTGGGCCATAAGGACGACGTTGGGGTTTTCCCGCCGGATGAGGGGCTCAAGGGCACCCAGGGCCGCGTCCAGGTTGAACTCGGCCAGGAGTGGGTGGACTACCCGGATTACCTTATCAGCGCCGAACTCCCAGAGGGGCCCGACTTCGGCTACGGTCTCGCCGAGGACGACAGCAGTGACCGGCTCGTTAAGGTCATTGCCGAGCCGCCGGGCAACCCCCAGAACCTCGGCGGTAAGGGCCCCGGCGGGCCCATCCGCCGGCTCGATGATGGCGACGATGCCACGGGCTTCGGCTGTCATGACAGGGTCCTCCTCAGGTTATTAGAGCAGTTTTTCTTCCCGGAGCCGCTGGACGAGCTTAGCGGCAATTTCCTCAGGATTTTCCCCTTCGATAAACTCGCATTTTGCCTCGACCTGGGGCGCGTATAGCCTGAGCACCCGGGTCCGCCGGCCGGCCCGACCGACCCTGCCAGGGTCAATGCCCAGGTCGGCGGCGGTCCAGACAGGGATTTGGGCCCGGCTTGCGGCCATAATTCCCCGCAGGGTCGGATACCGGGGTTCGGCGATCTCGTTGCTGCAGGCGACAACGCAGGGCGGCTTAACCGCAATCTCCTCGTAGCCTTCTTCGTAGATCCGGTGGACAATGAACTCTGAACCGGTCCACTCGATATGCCTGGCCGGGATCACGGCCGGCAGGCCGAGGAACTCGGCAATGCCGGCATGCACCTGGCCCTGGTCCCAGTCGGCCGCCTGCCGGCCGGTAAGGATCAGGTCGACGTCGCCGAGCTTGCGGATTGCGGCCGCCAGGACCGCGGCGGTGCCGGCCGCGTCGCTGTCCTCGAAAGCCGGGTCATCAAGGAGGACCGCCTGGTCACAGCCCATAGCCAGGGCGTGCTTGAGGCCGTCCCGGGCGGATGCTGGCCCCAGGCTGATGGCCGTAACCCGGCCGCCGTGTTTTTCTTTAAGCTGGAGGGCGGCCTCGATGGCCTCGTCGTCGGTATCGCTTATCCGGTAGGCGATCCCCGGCGCCGGCACGAGCCGGCTGTCCTCAATCCTGAACTGGGAGGCGGGGGCTTCCCAGTCAGGGACGTACTTGATACAGACAACAATGTTCATTGGCGCCACTCCCCCGACGGTAGGTTTATTTAAGGCTCAGACCTGCACTTTCGGCGACCAGCTCGGCCAGGTCCCGGGCCTCAAGCCGGTCGGTCAGGTTCCGGGTTTTAAGGGCGTCCTCGAACATGATCATGCAGAACGGGCAGGCCGTTGCAATCACATTCGGGTTGACGGCCAGCACGTGGTCGGTTCGCTCGTGGTTGACCCGCTTGTGGCCGCGGGTTTCGGTCATAAAGACCCGGGCACCACCGCCCCCACAACAGAAGGCCTGGTGGCGGTGGAGCCGCATCTCCACGAGGCTGGCGCCCGGCAGCCGGGTCAGGGCCAAGCGGGCCGGGTCGTAGACTCCGTTGTGACGACCCAGGTAGCAGGGGTCATGGTAAGTGAGCCGCTGACCTACGGGCCGCTCGAGACGGACCCGGCCGGTTTCAACCAGCTCGGCAATAAGCTGGCTGTGGTGGACGACTTCATAGAAGCCGCCGAAGGCCCGATATTCGTTCTTTAAGGTGTTAAAGCAGTGGGGGCAGGCGGTCAGGATTTTCCGGACGCCGTAGCGATTCAGGGCCTCGATATTCTGCTGGGCCAGAATCTGATAAAGATACTCGTGGCCGGCCCGGCGGGCCGGGTCGCCGGTGCACGTCTCTTCGGGGCCCAGGATGGCAAACCGGACACCCGCCGCCTGAAGAATCCTTGCCAGGGCCCGACTTATCCGGATGTTGCGCTCATCATAGGACCCGGCGCACCCGACCCACCACAGGTAGTCGGCGCCGGGGTCCTCAGCAATAGTCCTGACCCCAAGGTCCCGGGCCCAGTCTGCCCGGGTCGTGGGCGGGTAGCCCCACGGGTTGCCCGACCGCTCCAGGTTATTAAACAGGTTAACCACATCCCTGGGAATCCGGCCCTCGTTAAGGACCAGGTAGCGGCGTTCTTCGACGATGGTGGGGACGTGCTCAATCTCCATCGGGCAGGCTTCCATGCAGGCACCGCAGGTCAGACAGTCCCAGAGCTCATCGTCGGTCGTGATGTCGCCGACCAGGGATGGTCCGTCGGGCTGCCGGCCCCGCAGATAAAGAGGGCCTGCCCGGTCCATCTCGGCCTTAAGGTCCAGGATGATTTTCTTAGGCGAAAGGGGCTTGCCGGTGAGGTTTGCCGGGCAGTTTGCGGTGCACCGGCCGCATCGGATGCAGGCGTCGGCATCGAGCAGCTGCTTCCAGGTAAAATCCGGGACCCGGTTGGCCCCGTAGGTTTCGGCGGTTTCGATGTTGGGGATCGGCTTGAGGGTGCCCCGCGGTTCGAGGGACCGGAAGAAGATATTAAGGGGCCCGAAGATGATGTGTTCAAGTTTCGAGTAGGCGATAAAGGCGACCGCGAACTGGGATGCCAGAACATGGACCCACCAGGATGCCCAGTGGAGGGGCCGCAGGACCGAGTCCGGCAGGCCGGAGAGAATCACGGCTAGCGGATAGCTTCCGTAGGCCCAGTAGGCCCACTCTGGATGGTTTCTGAGGTCGGTCATGGCGAGGCGCAGGGCCTGGACCTCGAAGCCGTTCAGGACATTAAAAAGCAAAAGTCCAAGGATTACCCAATCCTCGGTCTGGTAGCGAAGGCGCGGCGGCCGGATGACCAGCCGCCAGTAGAAGGCGGCCAGAAGGCCGATAAGGGCGAGGGTGCCGCCCAGGTTGCCGATGAGGGCCTTGTAAAGTAAATAAGTCGGCCCAACCAGAACCTCATAGCCGGTAAGGGTTTTAAGCCAGTAGGTCGTGCCGTCGAGGGTCGTTGCGACAAACAGGAGCAGGTAGCCCCAGAAGATCCCGTAGTGAACAACTGCCGCCCAGGGGTCCCGCGGCATCTTGAGCTGGGCCAGGGCGTAGCGCAGGATGAGGCTGACCCGTGCGGGAATACGGTCAAACCGGAGTTCGGGTTTTCCGAGCCGCCAGATCCGGTAGCGCCGGTAGATGTGATAGCCGACGAAGACCAGGGCAATAAGGGCAAACAGGTAATTAAGGTAGCGCTCGGGGCCGATGTTAAAAAACGACTCCTTGTGCGGCAGGTCCATGTCTGGTCTCCCTTAACAATGTCGGCGCGAACTGCCGGCACGCTGGTGATAAAAATCACCCACGTCAGTATACCGGAGGCCCTCTGTCGGGTCAAACAAACCTGCCAGGCTGCCGCATGACTGTGGGCGACGGATCGGGTAGACTTAAGGCGGAGCGAGAACAATGACACTTGAAGCACGGGTTGACCGACTGGAGAATGCACTGGTTCGGCTGGCTGGGGCCCAGGAGCGGGCTGCCGAGCGCCTTGGTGAGCTTGAGGCTCGGCTTTTAGAGTTCCAGCTCAGGACCGAAGAGCAGTTTGCTCGAGTCGAGGCACAGATTGAGGCCCTCACCGGCCGGGTGGAGCGGGTTGAGGACCAGATTGGGGCCCTTACGGGCAGTCTGGACCAGCTTGGGGCACATGTTCGGTCGCTGGCTGAGCGGGTTGAGGACCAGATTGGGGCCTTGACCCGTGAGGTCACCCGTCTTGCCGGCGAAGTGGGCCGACTGGTAGACTGGCAGCGAGGCGAAGCCGGCCGTCGGGAAGGAGAGCATTACGAACAGGAAATCTCCTTGAGGGCGGCTCGTCTGCTGGGTCCGGGCTGGGGCGGAAGTCCCAGAACCCGACCCGAAGTCCTCGACCGGATCAATGCGGCCCTTGAACAGGCGGCCCTTGAACCCGATAAAGAGTCGGACCCGGCGCTGGCAGATATTGTGTGGTGGCCCGGACGTCCTCCGGCCGCCGATACGGTGCTCGTTGTTGAGGTCTCCAGAATAGTTGACTCTGGTGATGTCCGCCGCGCCCACAAACGGGCCGAAACCCTCGGAGCCGCCAAACTCCGAGCTATAGCCGTTGTCATCGGTCAGGACATGACCCCCGGGGCCGAAGCCCTGGCCAGGGACCTTCAGGTCGAATGGTATACCGAGGCGGCAGGGCCGTCCCCCGGCCTGCTGGAACTCCGTCGAAAATCCTGAGCGGCCAGAAACCCCGGTCGGGCCTCAGTCGCCGGCCCGGTTCGGCGCATAGCTGGTCTCGTAACGGCCAAACGTCTTTATATAGTTGACCAGATGCCAGATCTCCTCCTCGCTCAGCCTGTCCTTAAAGGCTGGCATGGGCGTGCCCCGCAGGCCGTTCGCAATGAATCGGAAGAGTTCCCCATCACTATGGGCTGGTACATGGACAGCCAGGTCGGCTGGCGGCACCGGCAGGGAGGCGGCATTCGGCCCGTCGCCACGCCCCTGCGGGCCGTGGCATGAGACGCAGTACGCCTGGTAAAGGGCCTGACCCCGGGCGAGCGAAGCCTCATCGGCCGGAACCGGATTGACAAGCGGCACCTGCTCGCCCAGGCCCGGAAGGCTGGCCTCCGACCGGTTCGCAAAGTAGAAAAATACCGCCGACCCGGCCAGGATAAGGAGCAGGCCGGCCAGCGCCCGCCGCTCGGTTCCCGACTTCTGACCCAGCAAAGATGTAGCGATAATGAGGAGGCCGGATGTCCAAAGGCCTGCGGTTCCCAGCATCCAGGGCGGTACCGGCGGTCCCGGCGCAACCGGCAGGGCCGGCTCCTTCAGCTGGAAAGCCGCCCGCCCGATCCGGTCGTAATCGCCCTGAGGGCGGATAATAACCCGGGCCTCCCAGTTGCCAACCATGGAAAGCTGGGACGTCTGGGCGGCAAACTCGTCCGGGCCGGCCGGGTCGG
Organism: Chloroflexota bacterium; assembly: GCA_030549955.1. Classification (GTDB taxonomy): domain Bacteria; phylum Chloroflexota; class Dehalococcoidia; order JAUQQI01; family JAUQQI01; genus JAUQQI01. Next base: position 2,628 of record JAUQQI010000024.1, on the reverse strand, counting down.
GAACTACCTCGACCTCACCCATCTCGTGGTCGGTCATCCGGAAACGGACAAAGACCGCCTGAACCCGGGCATCCGGACGCGGCGGCCGCACCCGCACGACCACCTCATTATCCCCAACCCGGCCGGGCCGGATTTCAAGCTCATAACCCCACTCTCCAGCCTGACCCGCCAGCCGGACCGGCCGCTCAAGCAGTTCAGTCCGGGCCGGCGGATTAAACGTCAGTGGCCCGCTTACAACCAGCGCCGCCCCAAGCAGAGCGGCCTCGGCCCCAAGGCTCAACCGGACCGGCCCCAGCGGGGCCCCAGCCCGCATCCGCCAGCGGACGAGATGAAAAATCCCGAGGAGCAGGGCAAGGCCGACGGCGGCTGTCTTTACAAGCAGCAAGCGGCCCCAGACCGTGTCAATAAGGGCCGGGAGTTCTCCCAGCTCCTGCCAGGCCCGGTAAAGGCCCGTCAGGCCGATAACTGCGACCGCGACCATCGCCAGGTTCGAAAACCGCCCGACAACCTGGCCCCAGTCGATTTTCTGTCCACGGCCGGACCAGGCAAAGACTGCCAGCCGCATGAGGCCCCCGGCCCAGGCCGCAGCCCCGACCAGATGCGCCCAGTCGATAAAGACCGCAAGCGGGTCAACAGTGGCCGCGGCGTGAGAACCGAGGCTTATAGTTCCGAGGAACGCAATCCCGATTCCGAGCCGGGCGACGGGCCCCCAAAGGGTCGAAAGTACCAGCCCAAGGGCAAAGACATTCCGGGCAATGAAGACCCGCCCGAGCTGGGTGTTAAAAACTGTCTCGAAGAGGCGCTCCGGGCCGCCGGCGGCCACCCCCCAGACCAGGGTCCAGAGGAGAACCGCTAGCTGCAGGCCGAGGGCAACCCCCAGGGCGACGGTTTCAGGCCAGTCGGCCCGTTGAACCAGGAGCCAGAAGAAGGCCCCGCCGACGAGCGAGGCGGCCAGAATAAAGACTGCCGCCCTTAACGGCGCTTCCAGGGGATTCCCGGCAGCCCCGGTTACGGACCCGGTCCGGGGCGGGGCCACGCCGACCCCGAAGCTGAAGGACCCCTCGGTTATGTGACCGTCAACCCGGGACATGGCCCGCCACGCCACGGTGTATATCCCCTGCCCGAGGGGCGAGGTCACACCAACCGCTACAGCCGTGCCGTCACCAGGCAGGACCCGGAGGTCGCCGGTCGGGAGGGACTGGCCGGAACTGTCGAGAAGCCGAACCTGGGTGTAGGCGGGCTCGATGGGCTCCGAGAACCAGAGGCGGATCTCCTGCGGGGACCCGTCGAGGCGGGCACCTGCCGCCGGCTCCGACCGGAGGAGATTCGCGTGGGCAAAGGCGACCCCGACCGGCATCAGGGCCAGCAGGACACCCAGCAAGACCTTAATCCGCCCGCCCATCGTCCTCCTCGCCCCGGCTGAAGATAAGGACCCCGGCCCCGATGACAAGGACGGCTATGAAGCCGAAGAGCAGAGCTTCGTCCCACGAGAACCCCTCGGCGTGGAGGGGGGCCGGGGCTACCGGCCCCCCGCTCATCAGTCGCAAAACCACGCCGGCAAGCATTCGGTCAGCCTTTCCGGCCCCTCACTAATCCGATGACCCCCAGGCCGGTCCCGACCAGGCCCAGCACAAGCCCGGCCGCGGCCAGAGCCATCAGCCGACCCGCGGTCCCCTCCAGGTCGGCAATTCGGCGGTCAAGGGCCGAAATTGCCTGGTTAACCTGGGCCGGGTCCAGGGCCGCAACCGGCGGAAACGCCAGCTCATCGGCCGGCTTCACGTCGTCAAAGCGGCCGGGCCCGGACTCGAACACCTCGTTGACCTGCTGGCCGTCAATCGTTCCCACAAAGGTAAAAACGTAGCCGCCCGGACGGCTCGGGATAAAATAGGCCGCGTAAGCCCCCGGCATGTTAAACCGGGGCTGAAGCGCAAACTCCTTCTCCGGCCCGCCTCCGGCCCGGACCCGAACCTTTAGGGTCTTTTCCAGGCCGGTAACCGGCTGGTTCGTTTCGGTATTGGTTACCCGCAGGTCGACCCCGTTGAGCTGGCCCTGAACGGCCGGCTCACTGAGAAAGCCGACAATGAACTGATATTTGCCAGCTACGACCCGGCGCTCGTGGGCCAGGGCCGTACCGGGCAGAACCATAAGGCTTAAGGCCGCCACGACAGCCAAAGTTGCCAGACCCTTCCAGCCTTTAAATCCGGTCACAGGAACCACCTCCCTTAAAGAATGCGCTTATTTAGGGGACCGGTTGGCCGAAGGGATTGAGGCGTGGCGGAGGGTCGGGAAGCAAAATCACGGCTTGAGCCGGCAGGTCGACTGTCTCGGGGTGAATCCGGACTCCCGTTATCAACGGGGTGGCCAGCGGGCGGATCGGGCCGCACAGGAGCTGGACAGGTCCCAGGGCGACGGCAGCGGCCGCCTTAAGCTCCGTCATGACCGCCCCATCCGGGTGCAGAGCCAGGTTGTGGCCGGCGGGGAGAAAGCCAGCATACGCCAGCTGGAAGCCGTGGAGGTGATAGCCGACCGCGTAGAGATGGCCGTGGTCTTGATGCCGCGCCGCAAAGCGCGTTCTACCGTGCGCAGGGCAGGCCTGCCGGTGACTCTGACCGAGGATAGGGGAACCAA
>JAUQQI010000135.1 GCA_030549955.1 Chloroflexota bacterium | reverse complement strand
GTCTTCCGCCAGGCGGTCGCGGCCGGGGGCCGGATCAAGGGTATCCGGGTACCGGGCCAGGCCGGAATCACCCGGCGGGAGGTTGAAGAGCTGGCCGGCTACGTCCGGCAATTTGGTCTGGGCGGTCTGGTCAGCGTCGCCGTCGAGCCCTTCACCGGCCGGGAAGGTCAGGTTCAGCTGGGCGAACTCGGGGTCCGCTCGCCGGTCGGCCGTCACCTGACCGAATCCGAGCTGCGGGGCCTTATCGACCGGTTCGGGGCGGGGGCCGGTGACCTGATTCTGCTCGGCGCCGGGCCGTACCCGGTCGTTTCCCGGGGGCTTGCCGAGCTCCGGGAAGAACTCGGCCGCCGGCTGGGACTTGCCGACCCGAACCTGCTCGTGTTCGCCTGGGTCATTGAGTTTCCGGCCTTTGAGTTCAAAGAACAGGAGAACCGCTGGGACGCGGTTCACCACCCCTTCACCGCCCCCCGGGACGCGGACGTGCCGTATCTTCTGACCGACCCCGGACGGGTTCGGGCCAAGCAGTACGACCTGATCTGTAACGGCTACGAGCTCGGGGGCGGAAGCATCCGGATCACCGACCCCGAAATCCAGCGGCAGGTGTTTGAGGTGCTGGGCCACTCCCGCGAGAATATCGAGCGGCAGTTCGGCCACCTGCTCACGGCCTTCGAGTACGGGGTGCCGCCCCACGGGGGCATCGCCATCGGCCTCGACCGGCTCGTCGCGGTTCTCGCCCGCGAATCCACCATCCGGGAAGTTATCGCCTTTCCGAAGACCAAAGAGGCGGTTGACCTCCTCTTCGGGGCCCCGTCGGAAGTGAGCCCGGAGCAGCTAAAAGAGCTCCACATCAAGGTCTGTCTGGAGGATTGAGGGCCACGACGATAAAGTCGTCGCCGCCGAGGGGCCGGGCATAGGCGGTCCGGATTTCGAAGACGACCGGCAGGTCCGGCCGCCCCACCAGGGCCGGATACCAGCTCGGGAAAAAGATAAGGTAATCGACACCGCGCCGGCGTAGTTCGGTCACAAGCCGGTCCGGGTCCCGGACATAGGGGATCAGTTCCGGGTTGAGAAGGCCGGCGGTGTCCACCAGCGGCCGGCCGCCGAAGTAACCGAGGGCCCCGACATCATGGGAAGCGACGACCGTTCCCGGCGGGGTCCCGGTCAGGACCCAGCGGGCAACCCCGAGGTGCTCGTCGTTGATCCAGCGGACCTCAAGGCCGTAATTTCGGGCGCCGGTCAGATTAAACATCACCGCCGCAAAGAGCAGAACCCGGGGAAACCAGCGGTAAACGACCTTCAGGCCACGCTGTCTGAGGGCGGATTCGACGCCCAGCAGGCCGGCAATCAGCAGAGCCGGCAGGGCGGGATGCAGGTAGCGGCCGTGGTGAAACGTGACCGGCACCAGCTGGGAAAGGGCAAGGATCAGAACCGGGGGCCAGACCAGGAGCAGCAGGCCCGGTCCTTGCCGGCGAAAGCGGGCCGCCGCAAAGGGCAGGCCGGCGGCGACCAGCAGCAAAAGGCCGCGCAGGAGCTCCACCAGGGCCGCCAGGAAAAACGGGACCACCCGTCCCAGATTCAGCCCCCCACCGTAGCCCACGTATTTCGCCATCAGGGTGCTGGGGAATAACGTGCCGGCCACAAGCCAGTTCCAGACCCCGACCGGCCCAACCAGCAGAAACCAGACCAGGCCGGCCACCATCGGACCGGCCAGGCCGGCGAGTCCCAACCGGCGGAAATCGGCGACGACCCGGCCGAATCCAACCAGGCCGGCGAGGAGGGTGAGTTCCGGCCGCAGGAGAGCTCCGACCGCGGCCGCCGCCCCCAGAAAGGCCCAGCGCCGTATCGTTGGGGGCTGGGCCCCGGCGGCCCAGGAAAGGAGAACCAGCCCTACCCAGACGGCGCCAGCCGTCTCCATCCCGGACATGCCGGCCCAGACGATATGCGTCTCCCCGGCGACAACAAGCCCGGCCAGCCCCGCCCACGCCGAATCAGGGGTGAGCCGCCGGACGAGCAAAACGGCCTGCCGGCCAGCCAGGCCGGCGAAGGCGACCCCCCACCCCACCGCCCACCCGACCGGCTCGACACCCAGCAGATGGCCGAGGGCCATGAGCCAGGTCCAGAGGGGCGCGGTCGAGGCAGCTACCGGCCGGTCCGGGGCATAATACATCCCGCCGAGGGCGAAAAAGTTCCGGGCTATCGTCTGGTGAATCCACGGGTCGTCAAGGGGAAAACCGTAGTCAGTGCCGGCGTAGACCCGACAGCTTAAGAGATAAAGCAACCCAAAGCCGGCTGCCAGGCCGAAGGGCGCAACCTCTTCCCGGAGCCGGGTGGGACCGGTCATCAGGTTTTCGACTCCGCCCAGACTTCAACCAGGACGGCCGCGGCCATGAGGGACGGGTAAGTTGCCCAAACCCACCAGCCGTCGGCCCGAAGGCCAAGAATCACGATGGCCGGGAACCAGGCGAGTCCGAGCCAGAGGACAAAACCAGGCACGGAGGCGGCCCAGCGGCCCAGTAGCCAGCCAAGAGCCAGCAGAAGGGCGACCAGCTAAAACGTCCCGACGTGGGGCGTAAGGAGCAGGTTAAGCAGGAGCGCCCCGATCAGGCCGGCCCAGGGAAAGTCCTCAGACCGCAAAATGTCCGGGACCGACCGGACCAGAAGCCAGCCCGCCCCCGCCACCCCGAGGAGGGGCGGCAGGCTCAACACGCTGGCCGGTTTCCAGGTAACAAAACTCGGGCCGACGTCGACCTGATAGCCGAGCAGGGCTGTAATAAAGTCGTCTATCCACCAGCCGACCAGGAGGCCCGTCAGCAGAACCAGCCCGCCGAGGCAGGCTGCGAACCCGGCAATAACGCCGAACCGGCGCCGGGCGGCGGCCCAGGCAAGGACTACGATAATGGGCAAAAACGAGACCGATGGCTTGACGGTGGCCAGGGCCAGAACCACCCCAGCCGGAATATCCTGCCTGGCCCGGAGCAGGGCCCAGCCGAGGGCCCCGAGGCCGACAACCGCGAGGCCGTACTGGCCGACGATTACGGTGAGAAATCCCGGCCAGAAAAGGCTCAGGCTGAGAAAGGCGAGGCCGAAGCTGATGGGCGGGGGGCGCGGAGATACCCGCCAGGCTATTACAAGGCCCAGGGTAAACAGGGTCGCGAGGTTGGTCGCCCCCCAGACCCGGACGGCAGTATCCAGGGGGAGGGACAGGAGCGGCCCGACCAGGGCAACGATGTACGCCGGGTAATAAAAGCCGAACCGGGGTTCTTCCGGCCGGCGGGGGCGGCCGTAGACCGCCAGGTGGGTCTCGGCCTCCGTTTCAGGGTCATAGGGATTCTGCCCCCGGAGGAGGGCCCGGCCCCCAACCCACCTGGGATACAGGTCGACCCCAAAGGGCCAGAGGATCACCCACCCGCTCCCCGCCTCGAGGCGGACAGCCCGGTCCGGCAGGTTTCGACCGAGGTGCGGGGCAACCGGCAGGGCGACAATAAACGCCGCAGCAAAGACCAGGAGGGGCCCGAGCCAGCCCCGGCCCGGGGAGGCTGCCAGCTTCGCAGACCACCGGCGGATTCCGGAGAGCAACCGGCCCATCCTCCCCCCCTAATCCACCACCCGGAAGATTTTGATATTACCCACCTGGTCAACGAGGGCAAACCGGGGGCTGGCCTTCGGGTCTTCCCAGAGGGGGAGCCACGGCTCCGGGAAGGCCGGCTCAACGAGAAGATACCGGACCCCGTACCGGCGGCAGACCTGCCAGGTTGTCTCCAGGTCGTTATTTGCGACAACCACGGCCGGGGTGCCGCTCACATAATAATAGCCGGGTGGGTCAACAACCATCACCGGGTCGGAGATGCCACCTTCCCGGAACCAGGCCGCAACGGCTTCGTAAGCCCGGAACCGCTCATCCCATTCCCCGGCAGCCCGGACCCCGAGGCCGACGCTGGCCACGATGAATCCCCCAATAAAGATCAGTCCGATATTTCGGACTGCCCGGTCCGGGTCCCACCGGGCCCGATATCTGGCGAGCCAGCGGATCGCCGCCTCCAGGCCGACGGCGACGGCTACTGCAAAGAAGGGCAGACCTACGACCCCGCTGTGAAAAAGGGTTCCACGGGACGACGGGAATGTAAAAACCAGGGTGAGCACAACGAAAAGGACCAGAACGTAAGCCCAGGCCAGGCCAAAGGCCGGACTCCGGCGGAGACGCCAGGCCCCGAGCAGGCCGAACGGCAATAAAAGAATGAGCGAAAGACTCAGAAAGAAGTTAAGATTTCTCAAGGTAGCACTAATCTTTGACGACAGGACCGGCCCCAGGCCCCAGTCCAGGTAGTGAACCGGTCCAAGGCCCAGGCCGTAGCTGAAAACCTCGTTGTATTCCCGAAGCCAGGCGGCTTTGAGGCCGCCCCCGGGCAGGGGCGTTCCGAAAACGGCCAGGTTTCGGGCCCACCAGGGCCCGGCTGCCAGGCAAAATCCGACCATCGCCAGGAAAATGAGGCCGGCTCGCCGCCTCAGGTTAGCTTCCGTCCCCGGCCGGAGAATCCACCCCACCACCACTGCCAGGAGCAGGGGTCCATCAGGTCGGGCGAGGTAGCCGGCGCCGCTAAGAACCCCCGCCCCGACCGCCCCCCACCCCGACGCCGCCGGCAGGCCGCCGGCCAGGTAGAGGGCCAGGGCGCCCGCCAGGCCGAAGAGGGCAAAATTGTCCGTCCCGTGCCAGTAAACAAAATAGCTGCCGCCGGCGGCCGTGATAGCCGCCGACCAGAGCCGGGGTCGTTCGGCCTTAAATATCCGCCCGGCCAGGTGGTAAGCAAAAAGCGCCAGGGCGGCCGAGGTGAGAAGACTCGGGACCTGGGCGGCCCGGAAAGACTCACCGAGGAGCCAGAATGCCCCAGCGATCAAAACCGAAGTGAGGGGCATCCAGTAGTCATTGCTCGGGTGGGTGATGGCCGGGGGCGGATTAAGCCAGTTCCAGATGACGTCCTCGACAAAGCCCCGGCCCAGGTAGAGGTTGCGGGCCACGTGGTAATAGTAATACGCGTCCATGTAGCCGGGCTGGGAAACGAGCCGGGCTCCGGCCAGGCGCAGGCCAAGTAAGACCCCGAAGAGAAGCAGATATCGCCTGGTCACCTCAGCTGGTAAAGGCCGTACTCGGGCCGGCCCGGCCGGCCGCCCCACTCGCCAAGCACGGGCAGACTCCGCAATCGCCCTCGAATCCGTTCGGCCTCCTCCTGCGAAAAGCTTCCCCAGACTTCGACGGCGTAATCGAGACCCCGCCAGCTGATGAGGACACTTTTAAAGCCCTGTAACCGCCAGGTTTCAACCGGGTCGGGACCCGAGACCCGCCACAGGTCGAGCAGGTCATCCGGACGGCAACCTGGCAGGCAGAAATAGGCCCGGGGCTCCCAGACCAGAATGGCGGGGGCCGCCTCGGGGACGGCGGCCGCAACCACAGCCCGGTAATAACTTCCCAGGACCCGGTCGTAAAACTCCGCGGTTGGCACGAAACCGAGGCCGCCAGCAAGCACCGGACCAGCCAGAAGCCCTGCCCAGAGGCTCGCCAGGTTTACGGCCGCAACGATGCCGACTGCTCCCCGCAGAAAGAACCGCCAGTCGAACCCATCTATGGCCCGCGCCCACAGGACGGCGGCCACCGGCAACGCCGGCAAGAGCAGCCGGCCCTGCATCAGGTTGGCCGAAAAGGCGCCCAGTCCGAGCCAGTAGACAAAACTACCCCCCAGAAACCAGGCGACCAGCCGAACGCCATCGGATCAGCCCTGCGCCGGGTGAAAAAGGCCGGAAAGGTTGCGAGCCACACCGGTCCCAGGGTGAAATCGTAGCTTAACGTGCCGGCTGCGGCAAGGGTCGAAAGTTCTAACGGGGCCGCGGCAAGCCGCAACAGCCGGAGAATATCCGGCCCGCCGCCCCACCAGGCCGCCCGCTCAGGCGTCCAGCCGGCGCCCCCGAAAACGAACGGATAGACCGGGTTTCCGGTCCGGACCCAGGTATCAAGGTACCAGGGGACGGCGACCAGACTAGCGACCGGGATGGTCCAGAGCGTCTTCGGCAACCCGAGCACCCCGGCAGCCAGGACAAAGCCGACGGCCGTAAGCTTCGTGCCCAGGGCCGCCCCGGCCCAGAGCCCGAACCCGACCGGGTCCCGGGCCAGCAGGCCGCCGACTGCCAGCGTCACCCAGAGGCCGAGCCAGTAATCGGTGTACGCCCAGGATGCCAGCTCCAGCGCCGACGGCACCGTCATAAGCAGGACGAGGGTAAAGGATACCGGGACTCCGAGCCGGCGGGCGGCTCGCCCGCCGGCCCAGACGGTCAGGCCGGCAACCAGCAGGGCCAGGACCCTCGCGGCCCGGTCCCCGCCCAGGGCAACCGCCCAGGCGTAGGCAGCTTCGCCAAGCTTCGGGAAGTAGAAGTGGGGTGCCCCCGGGATATCCGGGTACCGCCCGGTCTCAAGCATGACCCGGACCACGGAGAGGTGGTAAACGAGGGTGTCCCACTCGAACGGTGGGGCCGCCGCGACTGCCGCCAGGGGCAGGCCGAAGGCAATCCCAGCGGCCGCCTGCCGTGGTTCCGGCCGGGGCGTTAAAAGCCGCCGGAACGCAAAACCGCCCCGAACTCCATCGACCAGCAGGCCGACCAAGCCAACCCCGCCGCTGGCCCCGGCCGCGAGCCGCAGGTTCTCGGCCCGGGCCAGCCCGGCCCAGGCGAGGGCAAGTCCAAGCCCGGCCAGGATGATAAACCCGGCCCCGGCCCATTCAGGGACCGACCAGTCTGTCCGCCGGAGAAGCTTCGCGAAGAACCGGCCCAGCAGCATGCCCAGGGCGAGGGTTCCAGCCGCCCCGGCCCACCCAACTGCCACCGCCGACCGTTCAGGCCAGGGGCCGGCTGACGTCGGGGTAAGAAGGGTCGAAAGGTTGGAGGCAACCAGGGTGGGGAAGTCGGCGGGGAGGGGCTTGTGGGCGGCGAAATAGGCCGCGTAAACAGCGCCAACCCAGAGGGCAAGGAGGACGGGCCGAACAGCCCGGCCGGGGATGGGTGGTGCGGGCCTACTCGCCTTCGCCGTAGTACGCCTGGAGGCTGCGGTCGGGCTTAACCCCGGTCAGGACCGTGCCCAGGATCCGGGCGTTGACCTTTTCGAGGGCAGCTTTGGCCCGCCGGGCGAATTCCCGCCGGGTTCGGCCGGCCTGAAGCACAAGGAGTACCCCGTCAACGCGGCTTGCCAGGATCGCCGCGTCCGTAACGGCGAGGACCGGCGGCGAATCATACAGGACGTAGTCAGCGAAATTCGCCAGCCGCTCCATCACCTCAGCCATCCGGCGGGAGGCAAGCAACTCGGCAGGGTTGGGGGGAAGGGGCCCGCTCGGCAACAGCCAGAGGTTCACGATGCCCGTCTCAAACAGGGGAAGCTCCTGGTCAGGTTCGCCGACAACGAGGGTTGTCAGCCCGACCTGGTTTTTCAGCCCGAAGAGCTTGTGCAGACCCGGCCGGCGCAGGTCCGCATCGACCATCACGACGCGGCTTCCGGCTTCCGCAAAGGCGATGGCCAGGTTCGCAAGGGTTGTCGTCTTGCCTTCCTCGGGACCAGTCGACGTCAACAGCAGGCTCCGGACTGGCCGGTCCGGGCTTGCAAACTGGATGCTTGTCCGAAGTTGCCGGAACGCTTCGGCCACCGGCGAGCGGGGGTCAAGCCTGGTGATCAGGGCGTTTTCCATCTCCACTGGGGACCCTCCGGATTTCCGGCCGGCCGGCACCGAAAATCGGGGCACCACCCCGAGCACCGCCCGGCCCAGCAACCGTTCGGATTCTTCCGCCGTCTTGACCGTATCATCGAGAAATTCCTGAAGGAACGCAAACAGGACCCCGACGACCAGCCCCAGGACCGCCCCGGCCAGGACGTTCGAGCGGGTGCGGGGCCAGGCCAGTACCGGCGGCGACGGGTCGTCGTAGCGCTCGACGTCGACCCGGTCCCGCTTGTCGACATCCTTCATCCGCAGCTGTTGCTGCTCCCGGAATGCCTCCGCCAGGGCGAGGACAATCCGCTGGGCCATCTCCGGGTTCGGGTCGTCGGCCTCGACGAGGATCGCCTGGGCGTCGGCGGCCTCGCTCACCCGGACCCGCCGCCGGAACTCGTCGGGCGGAAGGTCCAGCTGGAGCTGGCTGTTTACCCGGTTGATAATCGCATCGGTCGTAAGGAGCTGGCTGTACTGGCGGATCGTCTCCCGAACGACCAGGGTCACCCCGTAGTCCGGGCGCCAGGGGATGACGAACAGCCGAATGGACGACCGATAAAAGGGTTGCTGGAGCTTGCTGTAAACGTACGCCGAACCGGCGGCCAGAACGACGAGGGCCGCAATCAGCCACCACCTGCGCGCCAGAACCCGCCAGTAATCTCTCAGCCCCATCAACGGCCATTTTATAACTCATTGGCCCGCCCTTGTCAACGGCCAGCCGGGACGCTAGACTTCTGTTCGGTATGGGCCTCAATCGAATCCCGGTCATCGGGGCCGCAAAGGCCCTGCGGAGGACGGCCCGGCTTCTACGGCTCGGCGGCGGCACGGCCCTGCCGGGTCTGGTCGTCGAAGCGGTCGCCCCCGAATACCTCGACGAGTGGGCCCAGCAGCTCACCGGCGGCATCATCCTGGTCAGCGGCACGAACGGCAAAACAACGACCGTCCGGATGGCCGGCGAGATCCTTCTGCGGGCCGGCTACGAGCCGGTCTCGAACCGGGCCGGCTCGAACCTCCTCCGGGGCATCCTGAGCGCCCTGGTGGAACGGTCGGACTGGCAGGGCCGCCTCGTCCTCGGGGGGCGGGGCGTCGGCCTGTTCGAGGTCGACGAAGGCACCCTTCCGCAGATGCTCGGCCGGCTCCGACCCCATGTCGTCGTTCTGATAAACCTCTTCCGGGACCAGCTCGACCGCTACGGTGAGGTCGAGGCCCTGGCCCGGGCCTGGCGGCGGGTCCTGACCGAAACTCCTCCGGAGGTTCTGGTCGTGAACGCCGACGACCCGAACCTGGCGGCCATCATCGACGACTTCCCGAAGGATCTGGTGCTTTTCGGCCTGGAAAGTTCGCCCTTTGCCCGGGAAAGCCTGCCCCATGCCGCCGACGCCCGCTTCTGCCCCCGGTGTAACGGCCCCCTCAGGTACGATACAGTTTATTACAGCCATCTGGGCAAATATCACTGCCCGGACTGCGGGTGGGAACGGCCGGTGCCGGACGTCGCCGGCGAGATTGTCCGGGCCCAGGGCGTCGAAAGCCTCGGACTGGTTATCCAGTTCGGCGGCGAGCCCTTTGAGGTCGAGCTCCCGGTCGGCGGCACCTACAATGCCTATAACGCCCTGGCCGCAACCGCCCTCGCCTGGGCCTACCGGGTGCCGGCCCGGATCGTGCGCCAGGCCCTCGGGGCCTTCCAGCCGGCGTTCGGCCGCCAGCAGGTTATCAACTTCGGCCGCCGCCGGCTCGTGACGATCCTGGTGAAGAATCCGGCGGGATTCAACGAGGCAATAAACCTGATCCTCTCGGACGGTCGGGACGGGCCGAAAAACCTGCTCATTATCCTGAACGACCGCGTAAACGACGGCCGGGATATCTCCTGGGTCTGGGACGTCGACTTCGACCTGCTCCGGGGCCGGGTCGGCCTGGTCATAACTTCGGGCCTCCGGGCCGCAGAGATGGCCCTCCGGCTCAAGTACGCTGAGGTCGCCGGGACCGCCGACACGCCCGAGCCGGTCGTCGAACCGGACATTCGGCGGGCCCTGGATATCGCCGTTGAGAAAATCCGGCCGGGCGACACCCTCTATATCCTGCCAACTTATACGGCCCTTCTGGACCTCCAGCGAATTCTCGCCCGGCGGGGCCTGACCCGCCCCTACTGGGAGGCCTGATGGAACTTCGAATCGGTTATTTCTATCCCGACGAGCTTAACCTCTATGCCGACCGGGGTAACGTCATTTGCCTTGTCCAGCGTTGCCGCTGGCGGGGCGTTGACGTTAGGGTCGTACCGGTCGAGCTTCGGGAGCGGTTTGACCCCGACGAGTTCGATATCCTGATCCTTGGGGGTGGCCAGGACCGGGACCAGCGCGTCGTCGCCGATGACCTGGTCGAAGTCAAGGGCGAGGCCCTGCGGGCCGCCGTCGAATCGGGAGCCGTAGTCTTGGCAGCTTGCGCCGCCTACCAGCTGCTCGGCCACTACTATCAGCCGGCCGAGGGCGACCGAATTCGGGGCCTGGGTATCTTCGACGCCTACACCGTCCACCCGGGTCCGGCTGAGCCCCGGTGCATCGGCAACATCGTTGTCGAGTGGCAGGGCCGGACCCTCGTCGGGTTTGAAAACCACGGCGGTCGAACCGTCCTGGGGCCGGGCGCGGCTCCCCTCGGCCGGGTGGTCGTCGGCTTCGGCAACAACGGCCAGGACGGCACCGAGGGAGCGGTTTACAAGTCGGCCTTCGGCACCTACATGCACGGGTCGCTGCTGCCCAAAAATCCCCACTTTGCCGACCACCTGATCTGGCTGGCCTTAAAACGGCGCTACACCGACGTAACCCTGGCCCCGCTGGACGACCGGCTCGAGCTCGCTGCCCACCAGGCCGCACTCCAGCGGGCTAAGGCAGGCGATTAGGCTGTGCCGGCCTTAGCTCTCATAGTTGTTGCGCTGGGGGTCTTTTTCGGCGGCTTCGTGAAGGCGACCCTCGGGCTCGGCTTCGGGGTCTCGTCGACCCCGATCCTGAGCCTGGTCCTGAGCCCCCGATTCGCCATCACCATCCTGAGCATCCCGAGCTTCGTCTCGAGCGTCTGGGTCGCCGCCCAGGCGGCCCGGAACTGGCGGGCCCTGCGGCCGCTGGGCCCCCTGATTATCGGCCTCCTGCCCGGGGTATTGGTCGGCGCCTGGGCCCTTAAGCTCCTGCCGCTCCGGTGGGTGCAGGTCGTCGTCGGCGTCCTGGTTGTTTCCTATGTTCTCGCCACCCTCTTTAACCCCGAACTGCGCCTGCCCCCGGCTCTGGTCAAGCCGGTCGGGTTTGTCGTCGGTTTCATCACCGGCGTTCTGGTCTCTCTGGGCAACATTGCCGGGCCGATTCTGGCCATCTACCTGCGAAGTATCGGGTTCGTCAAAGCGGACTTCGTTTTCGGCGTCGGAGCAATCCTGACCCTTTCAACAGGTGGCCAGGTTGCAAGCTACATCGTCACAGGCCTCCTCGGGCCAACTGAGGCCCTCTACGGGCTCCTGGCCTGCATCCCGCTGGCCATCGGGATGATACTGGGCTTCGAGTTCCAGGCCCGCCTCTCCGTTAAGGCCTACAACACGATTCTGATGGCGGCCCTCTTCTTACTTGGCCTGAACATGGTCGTTGTGGGCGCTTTCTCCTGAGGCCGGCGGGCCGAGAGACCGGCCCGGTGATGTTCCGAGCCCAGGGACCTGACTCAGCGGGTTCGGACAGAACGCCGCAGCCACGCCTGAGGCCGCACGGCGAACCGGCGGCCGTCGAGGCGCCGGAGGATCGCCGGCTGCTGGTGCCGCTTAAGCCACCGCAATACGGCCGCCATCCGCCCCGGCGAAACAATGACCGTGAGCAGGGCTGGCCGGGCGATGAGCCGGTTCCGCCGGAGGTTACCGCCAGGGGCTTGCTGGCGGAACCGGGCCCGACGCCGCCTCGGGGTCAGCATTCGCTGTAGCCGCACGAAAGACATTTTGCACACCCTTCCTCATATACCAGGGTCGCCTGACCGCACTCCGGACACAGGTCTGCCGCCTTGCCGCCAGCCAGGAGCTCACCCTCAGCAGCAGGTCGCCCGGCCGCTTCGGGGGCACTTCTGGCCAGCTCAGGCAGGACTACCGGCGGCGCCTGCGCCCCACCGACCTCTTCAGCCAGGATGTGGGCGATGGCATCCGGCAGGGACCGGACCCGGGTCGGACCGAAGCCGAGCTGACGGGCCCCGCCGATGTCCTTAAGCTGCTCAACAATTTCCCGGACCCGCTCGGTCGGGCTCATCGGCGACGGCAGCCTCAGGACCAGGGAGATGAGCCGGCCGATGGCCTCGGCCACGGCCTGGACGTCGGACCCGGCCTTCCCGATGTTAATAAAGACCTCAAAGGGCTCGCCCGAGCCGTTGCGATTGACGGTTATGAAGGCCGGCCCCAATGGGGTCTCCTGCCGGTAGGTGCGGCCCTGAACCACGTGCGGCCGGGGCTTGACGGCCACAACCTGCGGCTGCGGCGCGGGCGCTGAGGGTGCTTCCGGCGCCCGGACCCGCTTTGCGCCCAGGTGGAGGACCTGCTCGCCCTTGGACCCGTGCCGGAAAACCGTGATCCCCAGGCAGCCCAGCTCCCAGGCCAGCATATAGGCCCGGGATACATCCTCCCGGGTGGCCTCATGCCGCAGGTTTATGGTCTTGGAGACCCCGTTGTCGGTGTGCTTCTGGAAAGCCGCCTGCATCCGGACGTGCCATTCCGGGTCGACCTCGTGGGCGGTCACAAAGACCCGCCGGATATCCTCGGGAATCGCTTCGATTCCTTCGAGGGTACCCTGCTCGATGACCCGGTCCATAATCTCAGGCCGGTAGATCCCCCGCCGGCGGGCGACCTCTTCGAAGATCGGGTTGACGAAAGTGAGATGCCGTTCCCCGACGATGTGGGAGTAGGCGATGGCAAAGAGGGGCTCGATGCCCGAGGAACACCCGGCGATAATCGAGATGGTCCCGGTCGGGGCGATGGTCGTGACGGTGGCGTTCCTGAGGGGCCGGCCGGCCCGGTAGATGCTGTACGGCCAGTTGGGGAAGGGGCCCCGTTCGACGGCCAGTTTTGCCGACTCGTCGTGGCCAATCTCCCGGATGAAGCCCATTACCCGCTCGGCCAGCTGAACCGCCTCCGGCGAATCGTAAGGGACTCCGAGCAGCAGCAGCATGTCGGCCCAGCCCATCACCCCGAGGCCGATCCGCCGGTTCGCTTTCACCTCGGCGTCGATCTCCGGCAGCGGGTACGGGTTCACCTCGATAACGTCATCCAGGAACCGGACCGCCAGCCGCACGGTCCGCTCCAGCCCGGCCCAGTCGATGCGGCCTTCGGGATCCTCGCCCCACTCGCCCGGCCGAACAAACTTCGCCAGGTTTATTGAACCCAGGTTGCAGGCGTCGTTGGGGGCCAGCGGCTGTTCGCCGCAGGGGTTGGTGGCTTCGATGGTCTCCAGGTCCGGGACCGGGTTTGCCCGGGACCGGTTGATCCGGTCGATGAAGACCAGGCCGGGATCCCCGGTTCGCCAGGCGGCATCAACAACCTTATCCCAGACATCCCGGGCCCGGAGCCTGCCGGTAACCTCGCCGGTATGGGGGGCAATCAGCTCGTATTCTTCGTCCTTTGCCAGGGCTTCCATAAACCGGTCGGTGATCGCGACCGAGATGTTGAAATTCGTGATCCCCCCGTCCAGCTTGCAGGTAATGAACTCCAGGATATCGGGGTGGTCGACCCGGAGGATACCCATGTTTGCCCCCCGCCGGGTTCCGCCCTGCTTGACGGCCTCGGTCGCGGCATCAAAGACCCTGAGGAAACTTACCGGACCCGACGCCTTGCCGCCGGTCGACCGGACAATGCTGTCCTTGGGCCGCAGACGCGAAAAGGCAAAACCGGTGCCGCCGCCCGACTTGTGAACAATGGCCGCGCGCTTTATCGCCTCGAAAATGCCCTCCAAGGAATCTTCGACCGGCAGAACGTAGCAGGCCGAGTACTGCAGGCCGTTCTCCTTACCCGCATTCATCAGGGTCGGGGAGTTGGGCAAAAACAGGTGGTCAACCATCAGGTCGTAGAACTGCAGGGCAATCTGCCGGACCTCGGCCTCCGACTTGCCCCACCGCCGCTCGGCCTGGGCAATGGCCCAGGCGACCCGCCAGCACATGCCCTCCGGGGTCTCGCCCGGCGCAAGATAGCGCTCCTTGAGCACCCGCAGGGCTGAATCCGTCCAGACCCCCTGCCTCAAACCGGGCATAGCCTCGACCATCATGACACCTCCCGCCTAGGTCAATTCACCACAATATATTGTGGTCGCACTAGGAACCTAGCACAATATACTGGAGACGTCAAGGTGGTTTGCCGGGGCCTTGTCCACATTCGTCTAAATTCTTGTTGAAGAGTCCTGGAAAACTTTTCCGGCTACTTTGGAGTTCGAGCGGCCGGCTCTGAGGTGCCGACCGGCAGGCTGCGCAGGAACTCCCGAAGCTCCGGGCCGATTTCGGGGTCCTTCAGGCCGAGGCTTATCGTTGCCTTGATGAGGCCGATGGGCGTACCGGCGTCGTGCCGGACCCCTTCAAACTCGTAGCCGTAGATGGCCTGGCGTTCGAGCAGGAGTTTAAGCCCGTCGGTGAGCTGGATCTCTCCGCCCCGGCCCGGCGGGGTCCGCTCCAGGTATTCAAAGATTTCCGGCGTCAGGATATACCGGCCGACAATCGCCAGATTTGACGGGGCCTCGGCCGGGTCGGGCTTTTCGACCAGGTCCTGAACTTGGTAGACCCGGTGGGCAATGGGCTTCGGGGAGATGATCCCGTAGCGGGACGTCGCTTCCGGGTCGACCCGCTCGATGGCGATGACGCTGCACTTGTACCGTTCAAAGACCTGCAGCATCTGCTTCATGGCTGGGACCGGGGCGTCGATGATATCGTCCGGCAGGAAGACCGCAAAGGGTTCGTCTCCCACCAGGTCTTTGGCGACCAGGATCGCGTGGCCAAGGCCGAGCTGTTCCTTCTGACGCAGGTAGGCGATGGAGGCCAGGTCGGTGATCCGGCGGATCTCTTCCAGCATCTTCGTATCGCCTTTCCGGGCCAGGACGTACTCAAGCTCGAAAGACCGGTCGAAATGGTCCTCCATGGGTCGCTTGAGGCTGTTGGTGATGATAATGACCTGGTGGATGCCCGAGGCGACCGCCTCCTCGACAACCCACTGGATAATCGGCTTGTTGACGAGGGGTAACGACTCCTTAGGGAGGGCCTTGGTTGCCGGTAGCAGCCGGGTTCCCCACCCCCCGGCCGGCACCACGGCTTTCCGGATCTTCATCCTCACAACTCCTCGCCAGGTATTGTTATCTTGGACCGGTCCTCTTCGGGTAAAGTCCGCTTGTACAGGTAGAGTCCCATCGAGTACAGGATACCGGCGACCGGAATCCCGAACAGGGCCCCCCACAGGCCGGCGACTTTAACCCCGGCCAGGAGGGCGAACAGAACCAGAAGCGGGTGAAGGCCGATGGAGGTCCCCATTATCCGGGGCCCCATAATGTTAAATATAACGAACTGGAGGGCAAGCAGGACGGCGGCCACAACCGCCGCCTTAAACCACGACCCGGTCAACCCGGCCAGGGCCACCACCGGGATCATGGCCACCAGAGGCCCGATAAGGGGAACCAGGACCGAAAGGCCGTTAAGCAGGCCCAGGGGTACGGCGTAGCCGGTCCCGCTTGCCCAGGCGACCAGGCCGGTTCCGACCCCAAGGATGACCATCTGGACCGCCGTCACCCGCAGAAACCCGCCGACTGTCCGGTCGACCGTCGTAAAGAAAAAGCTGACCTCCTTTCGAACCCCAGCCGGCACCACCAGGTTGATCGCGGCGTTGAGCCGGTCCCAGTCGGCACTGATGAAATACGACAGGACCAGAACGAGCAGGAGTGAGGTCAGCCCGGTGGCTATCCCCTGGAGCACGGCGACGATGCTGCGGGTAATAAGCTCCCCCGACGCCCCGAGCCGCTGGCCGATGGTTGCCGGGTCAACCAGGGCACTGGCTTCGGCGGGTATTCCCAGGTCCCGAATCAACCGCTCCCAACTCTGGAGCAGGCCCGGGACGGGTCTGACCAGCTCGGGCACGGCCAGCGCCAGCTGTTCGACCTGCACGACCGCGGCCGGGACAATTACCAGGCCCAGCAGGATGAAAATCCCCAGCAGACCGGAATAGACCCCAAAAACCGCCAGGCCACGGCTTATCCGCAGGTCCGACATCAGGCCCCGCACCAGCGGGTTCAGAATGTAGGCAAGCATCCAGGCAATCAAAAAGAGGAGCAAGACGTCGAAGAGCAAAAAGACGATGCCGATAAAGACGCCAGCCAGGTAAACCGAGAGGGCGACAATCCCGAGGACTAAAAATATGCGGAGGATACGTAATGTGAGCGGGTCAAGCATAACGGCCGCCTCCCAATTATAGCACCGGGCCGTTTCGACGGCCCGTGGTATAATGTTGGGATTCACACGGATCTGGCAGGAGACACCGATGACGAGGCTGCTGGTCGCGTCGCCCGCGCCCCTCTCCGGCAAAACCGCTTTTATCACCGGCCTGGCCCTCCACCTCCGAAAAGCCGGGCTAAAGGTGGGCTATTTTAAGCCCGTCGCCGTCCCCAAGAAGCGGGCCGATGGCCAGACCCTGGACACCGACCCGCTTTTCATCCGGGCCGCCCTCAGCCTTTCCGAATCGGAGGCCCAGCTCGCCCCGGTCAGCTACCAGCCGGTCGACTGGGAAGACCATGTCGCCGCCCCCGGGCAGGTTGTCAGTCGGGTAAGGGAAGCCCTGGCTCAGGTCGAGTCCGATAGGGATGCCGTCCTCATCGAAGCGGCTGAGGACCTTTCGACGGGCGCAAGTTTAGGACTTTCGGCCGCCGAGCTTGCGGCCGAGCTGAATGCAGCCGTTATCCTCGTCCTCCGGTATCAGGGCGTGCCGTCGGTCGACCAGGCGGTCGTTTTCGGCCGGCACTTTGGCGACCGCCTTAAGGGGGTGGTTTTCAACGCCGTTCCGCCGGAACGGGCCGAATTTGTGGAGCAGAAGCTTCGGCCCGTTCTCGAGGACCAGGGCCTGCCATGGCTCGGGTGGGTGCCCCAGGCCCGGTTCATGCTAGCCCTTACGGTTAACGAGATTGCGAAAATCCTTGGTGGTCGGATAATCACCGCCCCGGAGAAGGCTGACGAGCTGGTCGAAAACCTGATGATGGCGACCGTAACCCCGGACGCCAGCCAGTATTACTTCAATCGGAAACCGAACAAGGCCGTCATCGCCGCGGCCGACCGTCCCGACATCCACCTGGCCGCCCTGGAGACGCCGACAAAGGCCCTCATCCTCACCGGAAACTGGGTGCCCGATCCCATCGTTGTCGCCCGGGCCGAAGAGGACGGGGTACCCATTGTTCTCGTTCCCTCCGGGACGCTGGCTACCGTCGAGGCCCTCGAGGCGGCCTACGGCCTGGGCAAGTTTGCCCAGTCGGCCAAAGTGAATCCGTTTGCCCGGCTGATGGCCGAGCACCTCGACATCGACCGGCTCGTCCGGCTGGCCCGGGGAGGCTGAGCGGGCCCCGCCGGCCTGCTGTTCGCCCTTAAGCCGGGCTTTGAGTCTTAAACAACTCGTTCTTTACCCCTTTCA
>JAUQQI010000160.1 GCA_030549955.1 Chloroflexota bacterium | reverse complement strand
GCCTCAGCCAGTACCTCAGTCGCCCGCTCAATCAGGGCCTCATGCATCGACGAATGCCCAACATACCCACCTACATCAGCCTTGACCACACTTAAGGTCAGCCTCATCTTGGAGCCTCCTGTGGTAACTTAATTAACCCGGAACCGCATCCAGCGCCCTGGTTTCGGCCAGGGCCCGCTCAGCGACCTCGACTATCCTTTCAACCGTAAAACCGAACTTCTCGGCGAGGACCTGGTACGGTGCCGACGCCCCGAACCGGTCAACGCCGATGCTTCGGCCGCCGGGCCCGATGTATTTCTCCCAGCCCTGGGGGTGTGCGGCCTCGACGACAACCTTTGCCCGGACTCCTGGCGGCAACACCTGCTGCCGGTACTCCTCAGGCTGGACCTCGAAAAGCTCCCAGCTCGGCATGCTCACCACCCGGGCGGCTACGCCCTGGGCTTCAAGCAGCTCCGCCGCCTGCAGAGCGAGGGCGACCTCGGAGCCGCTGGCCATCAGGATGATGTCCGGCGGAAGTCGAGACGCTTCCCGGAGGATGTAAGCCCCCCGGTGCAGGCCGGCAGCCGCCTCCCCGGTGCAGGCCGGAACCTTCTGCCGGGTCAAAATGAGCGCCACCGGGCCGTCCCGCCGTTCGAGGGCAACCCGCCACGCTTCGACCACCACGGCCGCATCCGCCGGCCGGATGACGGTGAGGTTCGGCACTGCCCGCAGGGAGGCAAGATGCTCCACCGGCTGGTGGGTCGGCCCATCTTCGCCCACGAAGAGGCTGTCGTGGGTAAACACGTAGACGACAGGCAGGCGCATGAGGGCTGCCAGCCGGATGGCCGGCCGCATGTAATCGCTAAAAACCAGGAAGGTGCCCCCGTAGGGAATCAGGCCTCCATGGCGGGCCAGGCCGTTGAGGATGCCACCCATCGAGTGCTCCCGGACGCCGAAGTGGATGTTGCGGCCGCCGAACGCCCCCCGCCGGACCGGCCCGCAGGCCGTGAGGTACGTCCGGTTCGACTCGCTCAGGTCGGCCGAACCGCCCACGAGCCAGGGGATATGTTCCGCCAGGGCGTTGAGCACCCGCCCCGAAGCTTCCCGGGTAGCCATCGGCTCGTCCGGCCCAAATCGGGGCAGCCGGTTCTCCCAGCCCTCCGGAAGCCGGCCCGACATCGCCAGGTCCCACTCGGCGGCCAGGTCCGGGAACTCCGAACGCCAGACCAGGAAGCGTTGTTGCCAGTCAGCCTCCTGCTCAGCCCAGCGCCGGCCCAAAGCGGCGAAGTACCCGTACACCTCCGACGGCACGTAAAAGGGCGGCTCTTCCGGCCAGCCCATGGCCCGCTTTGTCCGCCGGACCTCCTCGGCTCCGAGGGGAGCGCCGTGGGCGGCGGCCGAGCCCTGCTTGCCCGGGCTCCCGAAGGCGATGTGGGTGTGGCAGATGACCAGGCTGGGCCGTTCGAGGTCCTGGCGAGCCTCCGTAAGGGCCTGGTCCACCGCCGTCCGGTCGTGGCCGTCGACCTCAAGAACCTGCCAGCCGCAGGCTTCAAACCGGCGCCGGACGTCCTCGCTGAAGGCCAGGTCGGTCGGTCCGTCAATGGAGATATCATTGTCGTCGTAAAGGTAAATCAGGCGGCCCAGGCCCAGGTGGCCGGCCAGGGACGCGGCTTCGTAGCTTATCCCCTCCATCAGGTCGCCGTCGCTGACAATGGCGTAGGTGAAGTGGTCGACAATGGCGAATCCCGGCCGGTTAAACCGTTCGGCCAGCCACCGCTCGGCGATGGCCATCCCAACCCCGGCCGCAAACCCCTGACCCAGGGGGCCCGTCGTCATCTCCACCCCCGGCGTCAGGCCGTACTCCGGGTGGCCGGGGGTTCGGCTGCCCCACTGGCGGAAGGCCCTGATGTCGTCGAGGCTGAGGACTCCGCTCAGGTGAAGCAGGGCGTAAAGGAGCATCGACCCGTGCCCGGCCGACAAAATGAACCGGTCCCGGTCCGGCCAGGCCGGGTTCTTCGGGTTGTGACGCAGGTGCCGGGTCCAGAGGACAAAGGCGGCGTCGGCCATTCCCATCGGCATGCCGGGATGGCCGGAGGCTGCCCGCTCGACCGCGTCCATCGCCAGCGCCCGGATCGCGCTGACGCAGAGCTGTTCGATGTCGCCCATCCCTAAAACCTCCTCACCCTAACATCCTCGACTAGGCCGACCTGGTAGGCGGCGTAGAGCATGTGGTAGGCGATGAGAAGCTGGGTTAAGGCGAGCGGGTGGCTGTGCCGGGTTTCAAGGCCGTCGGCGTAAAAGCCGATGGTCTCCGGCTTCGGAATGAGCCCGTCCGCCGGCAGATGGGCCCAGATGAATGCCTCCAGTTCGGCCGCGTCCGCCGCTGGCACGTGGCCGTCCACCTCCAGGATGTCCACCGGCTTGCCGCTGTCCCGGCCGAGCCTGAGCCGGACCGGCCGGTCGGGCCGGTCGCCCAGGAGCCGGCTCAGGTCAGGGTGGGGGATGGTCGGCCGAAGGGTCAGCCGGACATTCAGGTGGCCGTCGGCAAGCTCCGGCAGAACCCCGTCCGGCGGGTAGAACCGGACGATAATGTCAGCGTGGGCCCGCTGGGGCCGGATAAACTCGCGGGCGTCGGGCTCCCGCCGCTCCAGCTCGGCCAGCACCTGCTCGGGGGTATAGCCCCGCTTGGTCACATCCCGTCGGACCTTCCAGACCCGCCGCAGTTCCTCCGGCGGGTCCAGAAAAACCCTCACATCGTAGAGCGCCCGCAACCTCGGCGTGTAAAACCCGAGCAGGCTGTCGACGATGACAAAGTCCTTCGGGGTTACGTATTCCGGTCTAACAAAGGTTCCCGTTGAATGGTCGTAGACCGGTTTAAGGACTGGCTGGCCGTTCCGGAGGCGCTCAAGATGCTGTTCCAGGATGTCCAGGTAGTTGCAGTCGGGATGAAGGGGGGTTATGCCGAGTTGGGCCCGCTCCTTCCGGTCGTACTTGTGGTAGTCGTCAGCGCACAGAATCATTACCCGCTCCGGTCCGAGAACCTGGGCGATGCCCCTGCTCAGGGTAGACTTGCCCGACGCGCTGTCGCCAACGATTCCAAGCAGAACTGGCCGTCGTACCCGCATCCGTCCTCACCTCCGGCCGCCAACCGCCGCCTGCTGCAGGCAGGTCAGCACCTCCGCGGTCACCAGGCCGTCGACGGCGATTTTGTGGGGGTTATAAAGTACCCGGACCGGCTGCTCGGACTCCCCCAGGCTGTCCACCGCCAGGTCAGCCCGGCCAAAATCCTCCCTGGCGAAAAGGGTGTAGAAGCCCGGGACCGCCAGGCAGGGGAGGCCGGCGGCCGCTGCCGCTTCCACCCCGTTCTGGGAGTCCTCGACGGCCACCGCCTCCCCGGCCTGGAGACCCAGCCGGTAAAGGGCCAGCCGGTACGCCTCCGGGTCCGGCTTCTTCCGGGTTACGTCCTCCCCGGCCACAACCACCCCGAGACCCCGGGCCAGGTCCGGACCCAGGATTGCCTCAAGCAGGAGCCCGACCCATTCCCGGCTGCCGGTCGTGGCTACCCCGACGGCGATTCCCCGGTCCAGAAGCTCGCCTACCAGCCGCCTTACTCCGGGTCGGGGCTGAATAATGCCGGCCGTCAACATCGCGAGAAATTCCCGGTTTTTCAGGTCGTGGGCCTTCTGAATCAACCGGTCGTCGGCCCGAAGCTCCGGGCGGAACACCTCGAAGTAGAACCTCAGCCGCTCCCGACCGCCGGTAACCCAGAGCAACCGGCCGTAAAGCTCCTCATCCCACCGGTCGGGCAGGCCGATGAGTTCGAAGGCCCGGTTCCAGGCAACCCGGTGGCCGTCCCGCTCGGTCTCAGCCAGGGTCCCGTCCACGTCGAAGACAACGGCCCGAAGCTTCATCCCTTCTTACCCCCTGCCGGTCGGCCGGTAAACCACCAGGCTCAGCCGGGGAAGCTGGGAGCTCGGGTCGTAGCCGACGAGCCGGATGTAGCAGTCTGGATTGGCATCCCGGCAGGCGGCGAGCTCGGCCATTACCTCCTCCGGATTTCGGGCCGTAAAGAGGGGCAGCTTCCACAGCCGCCAGTAGTGAACGTCCGGACCCGGCCGGTTGACGTACTCGATGACAGGAATCCACTGGTTTCGCAGGATATATTCGACCTGCTTTCGAACTTCCTCTTCGGTAAAAGGAGGCAGATATGAAAAGGTCTCGGTTCGAATGGTCATGGTTCTCCCCCTAATCCCCGGCGCGGGCCGTATCCAGGGTGTCAACTGCCTCAAACTCGAAGCGAACTTCCCTCCAGGTATCCATCGCCGCCCGGAGTTCCGGCGACCACCGGGTAGCAGCCTCCAGAATCTGCCGGCTTTCGGCGATAATGTTGCGGCCCTCATTCCGGGCCTGGACCATTACCTCAAGGGCGACCCGATTTGCGGTCGCGCCGGCCCGGTTGCCCCAGGGATGACCCAGGGTCCCGCCGCCGAACTGGAGAACGGCATCATCCCCGAAGATTGTCACCAGGTCAGCCATGTGCCAGACGTGAATTCCGCCCGAGGCGACCGGGAACATGCCCGGCAGGGACGCCCAGTCCTGGTCGAAGAAGATCCCCCGGGTCAGGTTGGCCGGAATAAAGTTCTCCCGGAGGAGGTCATTTACTCCGATGGTGGAGAGCCGGTCGGCTTCGAGCTTGCCGACCACCGTCCCGTTATGAACATGGTCACCCCCGACCAGCCGGGCCCATTTTGCCAGGACCCGCCAGTGGATGCCGTGGTTCTTCTGGCGGTCGATGACGGCGTGCATCGCCCGGTGGAGGTGGAGCAGCACGCCGTTCTTGCGGCACCACCTGGACAGGGAGGCATGGGCCGCAAAGCCGACCGTCAGAAAATCGACCATGATGATGCGGGCGCCGAGCTCCCGGGCAAACTCCGCCCGCTCGTAAATCTCCTCCATGGTCGGGGCCGTGACATTGAGATAATGACCCTTGGCCTCCCCGGTCTCGGCCTCGGCCTTCTTGACCGCCTCCATCACGAACAGGAACCGGTCCCGCCAGCGCATGAACGGCTGGGAGTTAATGTTCTCGTCGTCCTTGGTGAAGTCGAGACCGCCGGCCAGGGCCTCGTAGACCATCCGGCCATAGTTTTTCGCCGAGAGGCCGAGCTTCGGCTTGATCGTGCAGCCGAGAAGCGGCCGGCCGTATTTGTTAAGCTTGTCCCGCTCGACCTGGATCCCGTGGGGCGGGCCCTGGAAAGTCTTTGCGTACACCGGGGGTATACGCATCTCTTCCAAACGAAAAGCCCTGACCGCCTTGAACCCGAAGACGTTGCCGACAATCGACGACGTCAGGTTCGGTAATGACCCCTCCTCAAAGAGGTCAAGGGGATAGGCAACATAGGCAAAGTACTGGTTCTCCTGGCCAGGGACCTCCTCCAGCCGGTAGCACCGGGCCCGGTAGCGCTCCAGGTCGGTGAGCAGGTCCGACCAGACGACCGTCCACGTGCCGGTTGAGGACTCGGCCGCCACCGCCGCGGCGGCCTCCTCCGGCGGAACCCCCGGCTGTGGGGTCACCCGGAAACAGCAGAGAACATCCGTATCAGCCGGCCGGTAGCCCGGCTCGTAGTAGCCCAGCTGCGAATAAAGCTTCACACCGGGTTCATAGGCTCGGTTGGGCATCTCAAAAACCTCCTTCGGGTCGAAACTTGATATCCTGGTTGCCGACACCCTGAATTTGGGCAATGTTGCCGCCCAATCACCCCCCTCCGACAACCATGAGCTGGCGGGCCCTGATGGCTGCAACCAACTCCTCGAAAGACCGGGCAAACGCCCCGACACCCTCGGTCTCGAGGGCGGCCATAATAGCCGGCAGGTCGATGCCCAAGTCGGCCAGCGCCCTGAGAACCTGCTCCGGGTCCTCATCAGCCCACGGCCGGGCCGGGTCGACTCGACCGTGGTCGAGAAAGGCCCGCAGGGTCGGCCGGGGCACGGTGGTTATTGTCCCTGGCAGGGCAAGCTCCTCGATGTATTTCACGTCGGAGTAGGCCGGGTTCTTGGTGCTGGTCGACGCCCAGAGGAGCCGCTGCGGCCGGCCCCCCCGAGCCCGAAGCCGGCGGAACCGGGGGTCTGTGATAAGACCAAGGTAGCAGCGGTAAGCCAGCCGGGCATTGGCCACCGCTGCCTTCCCGACGAGCCCCTGGGCCCGCGCCACCAGCTCACCCCCATTCCCGACCAGGGCCTGCAACTGCTCGTCCACCCTGGTGTCAACCCTGGAAACAAAGAATGAGGCTACTGACACAAGCCGGTCGACCGGCTTGCCCTCGTCGAGCCGGCATTCGAGGCCCCGGAGGTAAGCATCTGCCGCCTCCAGGTAGCGGTCTACTGAAAAGAGCAGGGTAACATTCACGTTGATGCCGGCGGCCACAGCCTCGGCGACCGCGGAGATACCCGGGCCGGTTGCCGGAATCTTGATCATCAAATTCGGCCGGTCAACCCGGGCCCAGAGCCGGCAGGCTTCGGCCACCGTGCCGGCCGTATCGTAGGCCAGGGCCGGGTCCACCTCAAGGCTGACGTACCCTTCGGCCCCGCCCGTCCGCTCATAGACCGGCCGGAGCAGGTCGGCTGCCGCCCGGACATCCTCGACGACGAGGGCCTCGTAGACCTCCGGGGCGGAAAGCCCCCGGCCGGAGAGCCGGGCCAGGTCCGCGTCATAGGCGGCCGACCCGGTAATGGCCCGGTGGAAGATCGTCGGATTTGAGGTGACCCCGCTGACCTCGCCCCGAACGACCATCCCCGCAAGCTCCCCCGAAACGATGAGCTCGCGGCTCAGGTCATCAAGCCAGACTGACTGCCCGAGCTGCCGCAGTTGTTCAACCGGGTTCATGCTAACCTCCCGCAACCTCCACACCCCAGCTTACCCGGAGATTGTGACAAAAATCACATGCGTTCGGGTGAATTTTCGGCTCCGATCGGGTGAAATTTATTTACCCGATCGGGTAAAGGGGGTTATGGGTTCTGGTCGCGGCCGAAGGGGCGAGGTTGGCGGAGGTACCAGCTTACGGCCTCGGTCCGGTTGGCGACGCCGAGCTTGCGGAAGAGATTTTTTAAATAATACTTGACGGTATTCGGCGACACGCTCAGGGCTCGGGCGATCTGGTCATTGCTCCGGCCCTGGGCCAGCAGCCCCAGTAACCGCCGGTCCAGGTCCGAAAGGTCGGGTCGGGGTTGGTCAGGCTGAAGCCAGCGGCGGGCGCTGCGGGGAAAGACCAGCTGGCCGCTCAGCACCTGGCGGATGGCGTTAACGACCTGAGCCGGGGGGTCGGTCTTTAGGACAAATCCCTCGGCCCCGGCCTGGACGACGGCCCGGACGGTTTGGGCGTCGCCGAAGGCGCTTAGCACGATAACCTGGATTACCGGGTCGGACTCTTTGATACGGCGGAGGCATTCGAAGCCGTTCACGCCCGGCAACTGGAGGTCCAGGATGACGAGGTCCGGTTTGAGCCGGTGGGTCAGGTCGAGGAGTTGCTGGCCGTCGGTGGCGGCCGCGATTACCTTAAGCCCGGGCTGACCATCCAGGAGGGTCCGGACGGCCTCCAGAACCAGGGGGTGGTCGTCGGCAAGGATGATCCGGACCGGCTCCTCAGGCACGGACAGGCACCTCCACCCGGATCCGGGTGCCCTGGCCGGGGGCGCTCTCCAGACTGAAGCTGCCCCCGACCAGGAGGACGCGTTCCCGCATCCCCCGGAGGCCGATGTGGGCAGCATCTTCGGTCGCCTGGGGACCCTCCAGGGGTGGCGGAACAAACCCGGGCCCTTTGTCGGCGACCTCCAGCTGAATCGACCGGCGGGTGTTCCGGACAACAACCTGAACCTCCGGAACCTTCGCGTGCCGGAAGGCATTGGCCAGGGCCTCCTGAAGAACCCGGTAAAGGGCGATCCGGACCGCCAGTGAGACCGGCGGCAGGGAGGAAGGGCACTCGAACAGAACCGTCTGGCCGGTGACGTCCTCGTGCTGGGCGACAACGTCTTCGAGCACCCGGGCGAGGTCGCGCTGGGTGAACAGTGGCGACCGGAAGACACCCAGGAGGTTGCGGATGTCGGCAAGGGCGCTTTCCAGCTGTCGGGTCGCCCGGTCGAGCTCGGCGGCCAGCTCCGGGCTAGCGTCGCCTAAGCGCGCCTGAAGCGAGGTGAGCCGGCCCAGCACGGCAAACAGCGTCTGAACCGGCCCATCGTGAATGTCAAGGACGATCCGCTGCAGCTCCTCCTCAGTGACAGCCAGCAGCCGCCGGGCCGCCAGCTGGCGGCCTGACCGTGTCGGGTCCGTCGGCCTTCTCAAGGGTCAACTAATCCCCCGGTTGTATCCTGCACGCTGGAGCCGAGCTCTTCGACGGGGCACCGTTGCCAGGGCGGAGCCGCCCAGCCTGACCGCGTCCGCTACCTGAAAGAGTATAGTTTATGTCACTAACTGCCCGTCAAGGTTACCGGCCGGGATGTTCAGCCTGGGTCAACCCGCCAACCCGGCTGGAAAAACATGTGAGGCCCGGTTCGGCAGCCGGGGACCGCCAGATCCGCCGGCCGTCGGCTTTCAGTCCAGCTCCAGGGGCCGGAAAGCGTAGCCGACTGAGCGCTTCGTCAGGATGTAGCGGGGGTTCTGCGGGTCGGGCTCAATCTTGCGGCGCAGGTACGTCACATACAGGTGAACGTAATGAATCTCATCCCGGTACTCATGGCCCCAGACCTTCACCAGCAGGGTCTCGTACGGGATCGTTCGGCCGGCATTCTGAACCAGGTGGTAGAGCAGGCGGTATTCCGTCGGCCGAAGGGGAATCCGCTGGCCATTAATGATTACCTCCCGCTCGTCGAAGTCGATGGTCAGGTAATCATCGACCTTAAGGACACCCCTGGTCGTTGGGGAGGTCGCCTCCACCCGGCGCAGGACCGCCTTTATCCGGGCGAGGAGTTCGTTCGGGTTGAAGGGCTTCGTCACGTAGTCATCCGCCCCGAGCTCGAGGCCCCGGATCTTGTCAGCCTCTTCCGCGCGGACAGTCACCATAATGACCGGGACCTGGGAAACCTCCCGGATGAGCTTTAAGACCTCGAACCCGTCGAGCTGGGGCAGGCCGACATCCAGGAGCACCAGGTCGGGGAGCTCCTCCCGGACCTTCTGAAGGGCCTCGAGGCCGTCCATCGCCTCGAGGACGTCGTAGCCCGCCCGCTCCAGACTCAGCCTGATGAAGTCCAGGACCCGCGGTTCGTCGTCAACCACCAGAATTCTTCGGCGCTCCTTCGGCATCTTCGCCTTCCCCTTCGGTTTTTGTATTGGGCACCAGGTATACGGCCGGCAACTCGGCCGGCGCCTCCCGGGGCAGGGAGAAATAGAAGGTCGAGCCGCGCCCCGGCCGACTGCGGACCCAGATCCGGCCGCCGTGGGCCTCGACCACCGCCCGGGCAATAAAGAGCCCCAGACCGCTCCCCTCCACCGGCGGCTGGTTCGGACCGGTCACCCGGTGGTACGGCTGAAAGATCCTGTCGTGCTCGGCATACGGAATGCCGATCCCCGGGTCGCTGACCGCGACCACCACCTCATTGCCCTGGACTGTCGCCGATACCCGGATCGTCCCCCCGTTCGGGGAGTACTTGACGGCGTTATCCAGCAGGTTATACAGCACACCCTCAATCCGGTCCCGGTCGGCCGTGACCAGGGGCAACTGCTCCGGAATCTCGACCACAAACGTGTGCCGGCGGGAGCGCTTGCTGAACCGCTCCACCCCCTGCTCGATAAGGGGTTTTAAGTTCAGGGGCGCAAGCTGGAGCCGCAAAACCCCGGCCTGTACCTTGGCCACATCGAGCAGGTTTCGGACAAGCCGGGAGAGGCGGTCGGCCTCGTCGGCGATAGCCTCAAGGCCGGACCGCAGGACCTTATCCCGCCGGCTCGCCGGGCGCTCCCCCAGGGAGACGGCATAGCCTTTGATGATGGCCACAGGCGTCAAAAGCTCGTGGGAAACCGCCGAGATAAATCCGGCCCGAAGCTCGTCCTCGGCGTGAACCGGCCCCAGGTCCTGAATCGCCTCAGCCCAGCCCCGGAGCCGGCCATAATTGTCCCGGAGGGGGGCCACCGTCCAGAGGACCGTCCGTCGCGGGCTGCCCCGGCCCGGAAGATACGCCCGCACGGCCGCCCGGTCGCGGTCACGCATGTCGGCGAGGGGGCAGAGCCGGCCGCAAATCGGTTGGCCGGAATCGTCGGCCAGCGGGAAGACATCCCGGCAGAGCCGCCCGGCAACATCGGCCCCGGCCCCGGGGGCCAGCTCCCTGGCGGCGGGGTTTGCGGCCACAACCCGCCCCTCGGCATCGACCAGAACCAGGCCAACATTGGCTACCTGCCAGAAGGCATTAAGTTCAGCCAGGTTCCGGGCCAGCCGGTCGGTCAGCAGCCGCCGGTGCCAGGCCAGGGTAATGAGGCCGGCGGCGACTTCCAGCCGGGCCTCCTCGTCGGCCGAAAAGGGGCGGTCACCAAACCGGCCGACGACAAGCAGACCGAGCCGGTCCCAGTCGACCCGCAGGGGCCGGAGCCAGTGGGCGCCGTAACCGCTCCAGCGGAGAAACCGCTGGAGCCAGGCCGCTCCAGCCGGGTTCCGCTCAAGCTCATCGAGGTCGGTAATCCCCAGGTAGGGAATCCGGCCGGGAGATTCCGGGGGCCAGGCATAGCC
Organism: Chloroflexota bacterium; assembly: GCA_030549955.1. Classification (GTDB taxonomy): domain Bacteria; phylum Chloroflexota; class Dehalococcoidia; order JAUQQI01; family JAUQQI01; genus JAUQQI01. The sequence continues at coordinate 6,837 of JAUQQI010000160.1, read as the reverse complement.
CTCGAAATCCCCGGCCAGGGACCGCCGGACCCACAGGACAACCTGATCGGCCCCGACCAGCTCGACAAGCCGGGGCCCGATAACCCAGATCGGGTCGACCGTCAGGTCCTGACAGAGGGCCATCGCCAGGCGGTTCAGACCCTCAAGCCGAGCATCCCCGCCGACCGTCAAGAGGAACCGCCGGGCCCCAACCCGGCTGGCCAGGAGACGGCGGCCGTCGGGGAGGGCCAGACTCCCCTCCTCCAGAAACCGCTTCCACCGGGCGGCTCTGACCCCCAGCCCCGCCGGCACCGAGCCGGAGATGCCCCCAAATTCCCCGAAAAACGCCTGGTTGGCATAAAGGAGCGCACCGCCCCGCCCGACCAGGGCCGCCGGGACCGGCAGGTCGTCGATGAGGCCTTTAAGCTCGGCTCTTACCCGCCGCGCCATCCCAGAAAAAATCATACCAAATTAACACGGATCGTGTGAGGTCGATGCTGACGGTGAACCCCGGCCCTGGTTTAAAATCTTAAGGTCAAGCGGTCGGTCACGGGTTTTGTTGAGTACCAGGAATCGCCGTCGTCGTGCTCCCTACCGCCGGTCTCGCCCGAGCCCGTTCGGTCCTGTCGGGATGTACTGGCGCTGGGCCCTCCCCCTCCTGCTGGCCGCCCTTACCTGGTACCTCGCCTTCGAGACCCTCCCCGCCTACACCGCAGCCGCCCAGCGGGAGCGGATCCTCCAGACCCTCGACCGGATCGCCCAGCTCCGGGGCCGGGCCCACCAGGAAACCGACCCGGTCCGGGCTCGGGACTTCCTGCTCCAGGCCCTGGACCTCCTCCGGATGCCGGACCTTGTCGGCGACGCCGACCGGGCTGCCCAGCTCCGGGCCGCGATCGAACGGGACCTCGCGACCGTCAACCGGATAAAAATCCCCCCGGCGGTTATCCCCCTGGGTCGTCTTCCCGATTCGGCCGACCGCCTTGTCCTCTTTGGCGATAACCTTTACACCCTCGACCGGACGGGCCCCGTTGTGCGGGCCTGGGCCTTCGTTCCCGACCGGAACCGAGCCGAATCTGCCCGGCCCGACCGGGTCGTTTACGAGGGCCGGGGTCCGGCTGGCCCCCTCAGTCCCGACATGGCGCTGGTGCCCGAGGGGCCGAACCGGGGGCTCGTCGTTTTCACCGGCGAGGGACTGCTCCTGGTTCGGGCTGGGGAGGTCAAAACCGGCACCATTCGGCTCAGACCCGATGTCGCGACTGCGGTCGGGCTGGAAGGTTTTTCAGAGAACCTTTATGTCCTCGACCCGCCCGGTCGACGGGTCTGGCGCTACTTGCCGACCTGGAACGGGTTTGACGCCGACCCGAAGCCGGCCCTGCCCTTCCTCCCCGCAACCGGCGTCATCGGGATTGCCATCGACCGGGTTGCCTTTGCTCTGGGTCCGGAGGGGCAGCTCTGGATGGTGCGGGGCAACGACTGGGCCGAAGTCGACCTCGCCCCCGTTGCGCCGCCGGCAACCACGGTTAGGCTTATCCGGCCCGACCGCCAGGGCCAGCGAGTTATGCTCGGGGACCCGGAGGTCGGGCGGCTCATCATCCTGGACTACTCCGGCAGGTTCCTCGGCCAGGTGATTTCCCCGGAGCTCCGGGGCATCGCCGATTTCGTCGTTGACGGGGCCCTCAACCGCGTCTATATAATCTCAAGAGGAGCCCTCTATCGGGTTGACCTGCCGGAAATCAAATGACCCCGTCGGTCCGGATCCTCGGCATCGAGACCTCCTGTGATGAGACGGCCGCTGCCGTAGTCGAAGATGGCCGAATTCTCAGGTCCAACGTCGTTGCCTCGCAGGAGCAGCTTCATGCCCGCTACGGCGGCATCGTTCCTGAGCTGGCATCCCGCCAGCACATCCGCCTCATCCTGCCCGTCATCGATGAGGCCCTGCGCCGGGCCGGGGTCGACTGGGCCGGGATCTCCGCCATCGCCGTCACCTTCGGACCGGGGCTGGCCGGGTCACTCCTGGTCGGGCTGAATGCAGCCAAGGCCCTGGCCTTCGCCCGGGGGCTTCCCCTCGTCGGGATAAATCACCTCGAAGGCCATGTCTACGCGAACTGGGTCGAGGTCGACGGCAGCCCCGAGCCCCAACTACCCCTGCTCTGCCTCATCGTCTCCGGGGCCCACTCCGACCTGACCCTGATGGTCGACCACGGGAAGTTCCGCCGAATCGGCCGGACCCGGGATGATGCCGCGGGTGAGGCCTTTGACAAAGTTGCCCGGCTTCTGGGCCTCGGTTTTCCGGGCGGCCCGGCGATTCAGCGGGCCGCCGAGCGGGGAAACCCCGAGGCCTACCCCCTGCCCCGGGCCGAGCTTAAGGACAGCTGGGATTTCAGTTTCAGCGGCCTCAAGACGGCGACCCTCCGGCTCGTCGAGCGGCTGCGCCGGGACGGCCCCCTGACCGAACAGCAGGTCGCCGACATCGCGGCTTCTTTCCAGGAAGCGGTTGTGGATATGCTGGTGGCCAAAACCGTTGCGGCCGCCAGGGCCTTCGGGGTTCCGCAGGTCGCCCTGGCCGGGGGCGTTGCGGCCAACCGGCGGCTGCGGGAGCGGTTGCGGGCCGAGTGTCCGGTACCGGTGGTCTACCCGCCGCCTTTTCTGTGTACCGACAACGGGGCGATGATTGCGGCCGCCGGCTACTTTCGCTTCCGGGCCGGCGACCGGGCCGGCTTTGACCTCGACGTGGTCTCAAACCTCAAGCTGGAGTAGGCCCGGCTAACCGGGAATCACCATTCCGACGGCGGTAACTATCGCCCGGACCAGGCCCGGGATGCACCGGACCGTCCGGTGGATGTCCCCGGCCAGCAAGCGCAGTTCCCCGCCCACGTACTCAAGGCCGAGCTGACCCGCCAGCTCGCGGATCTTTTCGTAGGGGACCCTGGCTTTATCCTCGAACCTGGAGCAAATGGTCACATGCTGGGTGGCCAACCCCCGGTCCGAGATGACCAGGGTTCGGTCCGGACCGGCCTGGATGTAAAGCTGGATGAACCGGCCATCCGGCAGGACGAAGGGCGTATCAAGCCGGAGAGCTCACTTCCCGGAACGCGGTCGACCCGCTCCGCCAAAGCCCCGATGAACCTGGCCTTGATCACGTGGGGCTCGAGGCTCATCGGTATGTTCATCCCGCACCCATCCTCCTTTAACAGGGTCAAATAATCTTAGCACCTTTGGCGGTATATTTTAATAAAATCCCAACTGGCCGGATCATTGAACACCCGAAAACTCGCACCTATTAGCGACCCTGTCTTCTGGGTCATCGTCGTGGGGGGCATCGTCGGCCTGGCCGTTGCCTACGCCCTCCACCGGGACGCGATTCCCCTGCTGCCCGTGGACCTGCGGGTCGGCCCGAGCGAGGCAACGGTTTTGGCCCGGGACTTCCTCCGGGACCGGGGCTTTAACCCTGACGGGTTCGAGGCCGTTGCCAGCTTCTTTGTCCGACGGGACGAGCTCGACTATCTGCACCGGCTGGGTGGTGGGTCGGCCGTTGAAACTGCCCGCCGGCGGGGAGCAACCCTCTGGTACTGGCGGGTGAGGTTCTACCGGCCGGGGGACATCCGGGAATTCGAGGTCTGGGTCGGTACCGACGGCCGTCCGGTCGGCTTCAACTACCGCTCCCCCGAAGATGAGCCCGGCGCCCGCCTTTCCCCGGAACAGGCGGCCCAGCTAACCCAAATGGCCCTCCGCGACCTCACCGGCCGGACCGGCGACTGGACGCCCGTCGAGGTCATCCAGCAGGCCCGGCCCCGCCGCCTCGATTATCATGTCACCTGGGAAGAACAGAGCCCCCTCTTCGCCGAGGCCAGAAGACGGGTCAGCTTCACGGTTCAGGGTGACCGGCTGGCCGGCATTCAACCTTATGTTAAAGTGCCGGAGGCCTGGCAGCGGCTCCGGGCCGGCGAAACCCAGCGGGGGTCGACCCTGGCGAGTCTGGGTTGGACCGGGGCCTATCTCCTCGGATTCGGGGCGATGGTTCTGGTTCTGGCCCGTCTCGGCCGGGAGCCCCTGCCCTGGCGGTTTGCCGCCGTGGTGGCCGGCGGCTTCTTGCTCATCAGTGTGGTCGCCGCCCTGAACGGCCTGCCCCTGGCCTGGGCTGATTACGACCCCGCCCTTCCGCCCTTTGCTTTTCTGATAAACCAGGCCCAGAGCTGGGCCGGTGTCATCGGCCTCGAGGCTGCCGCCGCTTTTGCGGCCGCCCTGGCCGGCGCCCTCCTCGTCCGGCGGGCGTTTCCGGGAATTCCTGACCCGGTCGGACAGATTCTCGGACCGGTGACTGCTGGCCAGGCTGCCAGGTGGCTTCTCATCGGCTACGGGGGCGCCGCGGCCTGGCTCGGCTACTTCGCCGCCTACTACTGGGCCGGGGCCCGTTACCTGGGCATCTGGGCCCCCTTCGAGCCCCCATACCGCGACATTATGAACACGGCTTTCCCGGTCCTGTTTCCGGTGACGCTGGGACTTGCGGCGGCCCTGGCCGAAGAATCGCTTTTCCGGCTCTTCGCCCTGCCCCTCGGAACCCTCGTCCTGCGCCAGCTCCGGCTCGGGCCCCTGGCCTTTCCGGCGGCCCTGGTCGCCGTAAGCCTCCTCTGGGGTACCCTCCATGCGACCTACCCGCAACAGCCGTTTTACGTCCGGGCCATCGAGGTGGGGGTCGGCGGACTCGTCTCAGGGCTGCTCTTTGTCCGCTACGGCCTGGTACCCGTCATCCTGATTCACTATACTGGCAACGCGGCCATCGCCGGCATCCTCTTCTGGCTGAGCGGCCGGCCCGACCTCCAGGCCAGTGCTGTCGTTGCCATTAGCCTGCCCCTCATCCTGGTGGGGGTCAGGCTCGTCTTCCGGGGCCGGGTCGATCAGCCCCCACCTGCTCGCCCTGAGCCCGGGCCGGTTCCCCAGCCGGCCCCGGTTCCCGTTAAAGCTGTCGGTGGGAGCCTGCGCTGGCTTGTGTTGCCGGTTACGGCGGCCGTCCTGGTCGGGGCCGCCCTGCCGCCCTACCCCGGCCAGAGCCTGCGGGTCTCGGTCGGGGCCGACCAGGTCGTGGAGCGGGCGGCCGACTTTGCGTCGGCGTTAGGGGCGGATGTTTCGGGCTGGCTCCGGGCCGTAAGTTTTGTCGACCGGTCCGACACCGCCCCGTCGGTTTACCTTATCCGGCAACTCGGCATTCCCCAGGCCCAGGCCATCTTTAGCCGGGAGCCTTTAAACTTCGTCTGGGTCGTCCGGTTTGCCAGACCCCTTGAAAAGGAGGCCTTTATTGTCGAGCTGGCCCCCGACGGGGAACCGGTAGGCTTCCGCCACGACCTGCCGGAAGACGTCCCGGCCGGCAGTCTGCCCCCTGACTCGGTTCAGGGTGTGCTTCAGGGTATTCTCCGGGCGTTCCGGGAGAATCCGGCGGGCCTGCGGCTCATCGCCCAGGCCCAGCAGAACCGGCCGGGCCGGGTCGATTCAGTATTCATCTTCGAGCGCCGGACCCCGATTGCCCCCGACGCCGTCATCCGGGTTGGCGTCGGCCTCTGGGGCGACCAGCCCGGACAGTTCGGCCGGTTTTTAAAGGTGCCCGACGACTTTACCCGCCGGTTCGGGAATCCGGACCTGGTTGCGGCCGGGTTTCGGGGAGTCGCGGCCCTGGTCGGGTTGGTTCTCGGCCTCTGGGCGGCCGTGGTGCTCGTCCGACGGGGCCTCGCCCGGGGCCTCGACGTGCGGCCAGGGCTTGCGGCCGCAGGCCTGCTCGGGCTCGCCCGACTCATCGAATGGTTAATGAGGCTCCGGGAGCTGTACTGGTCTTACCCGTCGACCCTGGATGTTCCGGCCTTTATCCTCTGGCAGGTTTCTTCGGACCTGCGCAGCCTTCTTCTCCAGGCTACGGCCCTATTCCTGGGCGCGGTTTTCATCCGGTCGGTCTGGCCGGCTCCGAATGAGATGGGACGGGGCTGGCCGGTCGGTTTTATCGGGGCCGGGCTTACTGGCCTCTGGTACTGGGTTGCCCAGGTCCTGCAGAGCCTGCTTCTCGAGCCGGCTGATCACCCGCCGGTGACGGCGATTCCGGTCGAGCTCCTCAGCCGCTACATCCCGGCCCTGGCGGCCCCGGTAACCCGGCTTGCCGACTACCTGCTCCTGGCCGCGGGCCTGCTGGCCGTAATCAGCCTGCTCCGGTCCCGTTTTCACAGCGGCATGCAGGTGATGGCCGGGACGGGCCTTGTTGCGGCCCTGGTCGGGGCCGCAACCGCGGTTACGGCCCCAGCGGCCCTGCTCCAGTTCGCCACGTTCGGGCTCCTCGGGGTCGGCCTGGCCTGGTTCAGCCTGCGGGTCGCCGGGCCGAGCCTCTGGGTCATGACGGCGACCCTCGCTGGGACCCGGCTCATTGCCGACGCCTACTTTCTCGTAAACCAGCCCCGACTTCTATTTGTCCTTAACGGTCTATTGCTCTTTCTCATCGCCCTCATTATCCTGGCGGCGGCTGGCCGCCCGAATCTTTTGGCCCGGCGGTCCGACTGAGAACCGGTGGACGGCCTCATCCTGGCGTCGGCCTCGCCCCGCCGCAGCCAGCTCCTCACCGACCTTGGGATTCCCCACCGGGTCGAAATTCCGCCGCTGGCAGTCGAGGAAGTTGGGGCCGGCCTGCCGCCGGCGGTGGGCGTAAAAAATGCCCGGGCGAAAGCGGAGGCCATCGGCATCCGGTCCTGGCCGGTGCTAGCGGCTGACACGGTGGTGGCCTACGGGCCGGAGATTCTCGGCAAGCCCGCCACACCGGAGGGGGCCCGGCAGATGCTTCGCCGGCTCCGGGGCAGGGTCCACCAGGTCATTACGGCGGTTGTCCTG
>JAUQQI010000015.1:7572-18180 GCA_030549955.1 Chloroflexota bacterium | reverse complement strand
CAGCTCGTTGGGGGCACTCGCCATAAACTCTCGGAAGTCCTTGAGCACCGCCCGCCCCTGCTCGAGGGGGTAGACAAACAGGCCAGCATAGACGTCGGGGCCGACCGGATGAAGCTGAAACTCAAAGCGGCTTACGATGCCGAAATTTCCGCCCCCACCCCGGACCGCCCAGAAGAGGTCGGGGTTCTCGTCGGGACTGGCCTTAACCAGCCGGCCGTCAGCCGTCACGATGCTGGCCGAAAGCAGGTTGTCCACGGTCAACCCGTATTTTCGGCTCAGCCAGCCGAAACCGCCGCCCAAAGTCAGACCGGCAATACCGGTGGTAGAATTTATCCCCACCGGGGTTGCCAAGCCAAAGGTCTGGGCTTCCCGGTCAAAATCGCCCAGGGTCGCTCCGGACTCAACGGTGGCCCGGCGGCCTGCCGGGTCGACCTGAACCGAGCGCATTCCCGACAGGTCGACCATCAGGCCGCCGTCGCAAACGGCATTGCCGGCGATATTGTGGCCGCCGCCCCGGATGCTGGTCAGCAGGCCCCTTGGGCGGGCGAACCGGACTGCCGCGAGGATATCGGCGGCCCCGGTCGGGCGGATAATCAGGGCCGGGCAGCGGTCAATCATGCTGTTCCAGATGCGGCGGGTGTCATCATAGTCGGCCGATTCGGCCGTAATGACCCGGCCGCGGATAGACTCCTGCAGGGCCTCGAGTTCGGACCCTTTCAGGGTGACCTCCCGGCCGTCAATAGTTCGGGCGCTCACGTCTTTCAAAGGCTTCTCCTTAAACTTTTGAATGGGCGAGGAGACATTCGGCATCTTCCCAGCGGGGCTCAGCGGTGAGCAGGGCCCGGAGCCGCCGGTACCAGGCATCCTGGGCCGGGTCGCTGGCGTTGGCCATGTAGCTCTCCTTGTCGTCGAAGATTGCGACCATAATCAGCTCCTGGGGCCGGTTTTCCGGCTTGAACAGGTAGGCCGACCGGTAGCCCTGGACCTTCGGGGCCCTGTTCCGTTCCCAGTCCTCAACCAGGCCAATGACCTCCCGCTCATGGCCGGGGATGGGCAAAATGTGGGCAACTGTTCCGTACATTCTTAATCCTCCTTAAGCTTCACTTGTTCGGTTAAGGACCGCCCGGCGGCGAAAGTTCAAGAAAGGACAGGCCACCTTGGCCTCTGCCCCCGGACTGCTGGTCGCTAACGGCTTGCAGTCCTTCAGACCGAAAGGATGCTCCGTCTTGGCTGCCTCGGAGACTACTATGCCAAACTCTGTATTTGCGGGCGCTCCCGCAGGGTTATCGGCAAAGATCGCCTTGCCATCCGGTTAGCCTCCTCCTTTTGTACCTGCAACCCGGCGCCGGTTCCGATAAGTGCTCCCCCATAGGCCTGTCCTCCTTTCACCCACGTTAGTTCAAGCATACCCCTTGCCGATCGAGACATTGGGTGGCCATTGGTTGAAAAATCGTTAAGATGGTTAATCAAGGCCCTAGCCCGGTAAACCGTCCGCTCAAACCTGGGAACCTCGGTCGTAAGAGGCCGGCCCTCATCCACCCACTTCTTGCGGCCCCCATTCATTAGTCGGACATCCTCATGGCCGTAAATCTTGAAGCTTTCACAACCTACCCCAAGGATAGCAGTCGGTACTGACATTAAACACAGTTTATGGTCGACTTGTCGTGGAATTGTTGTAGAGAAAAGGTTAAGGTCCGCCGCCCTTGCGTGGGGTAGCCGATGTTTGCTAGCCTAGTTTACCGGGATGGTCTCGGAGTTCAGACCCAGGCTCAGGCCCCTGGACATGCAGTGGACGGTCCTCAACGGCCGTCCCGCCCTGGTCCTGCGGGACCGTCAGGGCATCAGCGACCGGGTCCTGGTTATTCCGGGGGAGCTGGCGCCGCTCCTCGCCTTTCTGGATGGGTCCCGCACCCCAACCGGTATCCGGCTCGCCTTCGAGATGCGGACCGGTCGGCTCCTCCCGCCCGGCCTTGTCGAAAGCCTCATCGCCCGTCTCGATGAAGCCCTCTTCCTGGAGGGGCCCAGGTTCGAGGCCGCCCGGCAGGAGGCCCTTGACCGGTTCCGGTCGACCCCGGTCCGCCCACCCGCCCTGGCCGGAGCCGTCTATCCCGAAGACCCGGACGAGCTAGTTCGACTCCTTGACAGCTATATCCGCGAGGCCGGGGCCGAGGGGGTTGCCCCCGGGGCCATCGGGGCCATCAGCCCCCACATCGATTACCAGCGGGGCTGGCGGGTCTATGCCCGCCTCTGGTCAGCCCTGCGGCCGGCAGTCGAGGCCGCTGATGCCGTCATCATCTTCGGAACCGACCATTCTGGCGGGGCCGGACGGATTACCCTCACGGCCAGGCCCTATGCCACCCCATTCGGCACGGTTCCCCTCTTCCGGGACGCCTTCGACGCCCTGGTCGACGCCCTCGGGCCCGACGCCGTTTTCGAGGAGGAGCTCCACCACCGGGCCGAACATTCCGTTGAGCTGGCCCTGGTCTGGCTTCATTATCTGCGGCGGGACGACCCGCCCCCGGTATTGCCTGTCCTCTGCGGCCACTTTTACGACTTCACCCACGCCGATGCCTCCGCCACCGACTATGAGCCCTTTGTCCGGGCAATTTTAGCCCTGCAGGCGGCCTGCGCCGGCCGACGGGTCTTCGCCGTGGCCGCGGCCGACCTGGCCCACGTGGGCCCGGCCTTTGGCGACCGGGACGCCTATGACCGGCTCATGGCCGCCCGGCTGGCCGGGGAGGACCGGCGGCTTTTGGAGACGATTGAGGCCGGCGACGCCGAGGCGTTCCTTGGCTGGATTCGGGCCGACCGGGACCGGAACAAAATCTGCGGCCTGCCTCCGATTTACCTGACGTTGCGGTTCCTTGACCCGTGTCGGGGCCGCACCGTCGGCTACGAGCAGTGCCCGGCCGACCCCTATGGCACGTCGCTGGTGAGTATCGCCGGCGTCATCCTTGACCCCCATGGCAGCGGACGAGTTCTGGTCCCGGGTTGAAGCCCTCCGGCAAGAAGTTGCCCGCCGGCGTTTTGCAGGCGAGTCACCGGAGATACAGCTCAGGGCTAACGAACCCCTGGTTGAGGCCGTCGCCAGGGCCATCGCCGCCGAACGGACCCGGGTGCCCATCCGGCTCGACACCGTTGAGCTCTGGCTGACCGAAGACCTGGCCCGGGACTACTTTTATCGGGCCCAGACCGCCCTCCAGTTCTGGAACTTCTACCTGGCCCACCGCTACCTGGACGAGGCCGCGGCCCTGAGCCGGGACGACCCCCTCCATCAGCGGGTAAGCCTCTTCCGGCTTTTAACGAACTTTGTTCGGGCCGTCGTCACGGCCGACCCGGGGCGGTCGAAGACGGTCGACCCGGGCCCCGTTGTCGATGAGATTGACCGGCTCGATAAGTTGCCGGCGTCCGAGCGGGACTTTTACAAAGCCGAGGTCCGCCGGCTGGCCGAGCTCCTCCGGCGGCGGGACCAGGACCCGAAGGTCGAGGCAGCCTGGCACTTCTTGCGGGCCCGGTCGGCCTTTGTCCGGGAAGAGGCGGCCGGGGCCCTCATCCCCCTGCTGCGGGCCTACCGGGCCCTGGCTGAGCATCTAAACCCGTCCGAGTTTCTTCTCAAGCAGGTTGAACTGGCCCGGGGGCTCATCCGCTTCTGGGTCGGGGACGGGCCCCAGCCAGCCGAATCGGTCGCCCCCGAATCGCTGGCATATAAGCTTCACGACGCCCTCGATGCCCAGGCCGAGCGGGACCTCGGGGTGCGCCTTTCGGTCCTGAGCGGCCAGTTCGGCCTGACCCTTTACATGGAGGGAGATGGCACCGGCTAGCTGGGAAGCCTTCTGGGCTGGCCGGGGGCCAAAGGGCCGGCCCGTCTACCCCGACCGGCCGGTTCTTGCCGCCTGGGTCGAGGCCGAATCCGGCCCGAGCAAAATCGTACTGGATGCCGCTGATACCGACGGAACCCCGCTGGGCCGGGCCTGCGTCTTCGACCAGGAGTGGTACCCGGGGTGTCCGGGACCGGTCAGGTTCTCCCATTATTTTCGGACCCTCCAGCGGGCCCTGAGGGGCCTTAAGGCCCTGGGAGTTGAGCCGCCACGGCTTCGGCTTCAGGTTTTAAAGGCCGTTGATGCCGGCCGGGGGCGGCCGTATATTGTCCTGCTCAAGTTCGTCATCTCTCCGGAGTATGCCGTCTGGGCGACTCATCTGGAATGGGTCTACCGGTGCCCCCTTCAGGGCTTCTACCGGCTCTTCGTTGGGGTTCCCCGGGCCCCGACCGCCCCGCCTGGCCTCCAGTACACGGCCGGGAATGCGATCCACACCGGCTACCGCCGGGCGGCCCGGGCTGTCGTCGACGGCCGGCCGGACGAGGCCCTGACGGAGTATTTGCTGGGGATTGCTGAGGCCTGGCTTGCGGATTTCCCGGCCCTGGTCCGGCACGACCCCGGCCAGATTCAGGGGTGGGTGAGGACTATCCGGATGCCCTGGGAGCACGCTGACCGGATAATTACGGGCTGTCGGGCCCGGTTCGGGGCAGGGGCGGCCGCGGTCCTCCACGAGCGACCGGTCTTTGCGCCGACCCGGGGCCTCGGGGGCCGGGTCGACCGGATTATCGTCTCTGACAACGGCATCCAGGTGGTTGAGGTCAAGACGTCCGCCGGGCCGGGCACAAGTCTCGACCCCCTCACCGGCCGGCAGGTTCCCGGCGGCGTTCAGGCCCTGGCTTACCATGAGGCCGTCCGGCTCCACAATGGGAGCCCCCCGGAGACAGTTATCGAGCTCTTCGACGGGCTCCAGGATGTGCTGGTTTCCCTCCCTGACCATCCGGTTGTCCGCAAGGCCGGCGCCCGACCCCGGCAGGTCGACGACCGCTACCTGGACCTGGTCGCCCAGAATCGGAACCAGGCGTTCGTGGCCGCCGCGGGTCTGCTGACCGGCTACGACCGCCAGCTTCTCAACCAGCTCCCGAAAGAAGGCCACCGGCTCCGGGGCACCGGCGGCGACTTCGCCTTCCAGGCCGATTCCCCGCCGTGCAGTTGGTGTCCGGCCGGCCAGCGGGGCATCTGTGAGCAGAACCGGGCCGACCCGACCCGCCGGGCCTATGACTTCTGGCTTTACATTCCGCCGGCCCTCTTCGCCTACTGGGCCTGGTTCCACCGCCAGCTCAAGGCCGAAGAGCGGCTCGAACGGGAGCATCTTTTCAAGCTTGCAACCGTGGACCCCGCGGTCCTGGAGGCCCAGGATGCGACCACCCTCGGGGGCCTCCGGGCCGGGCCGGTGGTGGACGGTCGGGTCCGGCTTGAGCGGGCTGAGCGGCTTGAAACCCGGCTGCGGGAGGACGACCCCGTGCTTGTTACCCCCGCCCCCTACCGCCCCGGCCACTTCACATCGGTTCGGGGTGTCATCCGGCGGCTGGAGACCTTTCACCTGGAAGTAGACCTCGAAGAACCCCACCTGCCCCCGGCCTCCGAGTACCGGGTCGACCGGGCAGGGCTGGGGGAACGGGTCGACTGGGAAGTTGAAGGTCTTACGGACTTCCTGCTCAACGCGATGGCCGCCGCCGGGGTGCGGGGCCGCCGCGTCCGGGAAAGCGAGCTGCCACCCCTGGTCCGCACCATCCTGGGCCGTGAGCACCTCCCGAACCCAACCCCGGCGCCGTATCCCCTGACGCCGATCCTGGACCTGAGTCCGAGTCAACTTGAGGCCCTCGGCTGTATCCTCGGCCTCAGACCGGGGGAGCTTCTGCTCGTTCAGGGGCCGCCGGGCACCGGCAAAACCGCCCTGATTGCCGAGGCCGCCCGCCAGCTCTTCTTCCGGCACCTCTGGGACCCCATCGGGGCCCCGGACCCGCGACCGGTCCTGATCCTGGCAAACACCCACCGGGCCGCCAACGAGGTGGTCCTCAAGCTTCTGCGGTCATGCCCGGAGCTGGAGCCCTTTATCGTCCGGGTAGGGCAGGTGATGGGCGGTATGGAGCCGGAAGTCGCCGCCTGTGTCCTTTCCGAACGGGTCAATCTCCGGAAAATTATCCGTGATGGGCTCGACTTAGAATCCCGGCTCAAAGACTGCCTCTTCCGGGGGGCGGTTACCCACCGGCACGCCGGCATCTTCGTCGGGACCCTCGCCGCGGCCGCCGCCCCCGAACTCCAGGGGCTGGTCTTTCGCCACGTCATCGTCGATGAGGCCGGCCAGGCCACCGAACCTGCGACCCTCCAGGCTTTGCGCCGACTGCCCTCCGGCTTTGACGGCACGGTGGTCCTGGTCGGCGACCACTGCCAGCTTCCGCCGGTTGTCCAGGTTGCCGGGGTCCCACCCGTTCCCCCCGAGCTCGGGGCCCACCGGGGCTTCCGGCCGGACCACAGCCTGAAAGTTTCCCTTTTTGAGCGGCTCGCCGACCTCTACCCTCAGCGCCTCATCCGCCTCACCGAACAGTACCGGATGGCCCGGCCCATCTCGGACCTGGTTGGGGAAACGTTCTATGGCGGCACTCTCCGCCCGGCAACCGCCGCCGTTGCCGACCAGCTGCCACCGGCCCCGTTCGACCGGCACGTCATCTGGGTTCTGACCGACGGCGTCCCCGGAGCCGCCGAGCAGACCGCCGGCTCCGACGAGACCAGAAGCAACCCATATGAGGCCGACCTGGCCGCCCGGGTCGTCGTCCGGCTCGCGCGGGCCGGGCTTCCACCCGGCCAGGTCGGGGTGATCTCGCCCTATCGGCGGCAGAATACCCGGATCCGGCAGGCCATCGCCGACCTTGCCCCCGACCTGGCCGACCGGGTCCGGGTCGATACGGTCGACCGGTTCCAGGGGGGCGAACGGGATGCCATCGTCATCAGCCTGACGGCCAGCAATCCCGACCGCAACCTGGGCGAACTGCTCGCCGACTGGCGCCGGCTTAACGTGGCTATCTCGCGCGCCCGCCGGCTCGTCGTCATCATCGGAAGTCGCAAGACCCTGACCGAACCGGGCCCAGCCGATACCCCCGAGGTCCGGGCCGCCAAAAGCTACTACCGGCGGCTCTGGGCCGGGGTCCAGCGCCTGGCCCGCGCCGGCAGCGCCCGGGTGACAGGCCCGGAGGACCTGTGAGCGGGGATGCCCCTGGCCGAACTCTGGAGGCGCTGGCGCGGGTGGACGGCGCCGGGGTGGGGTGCGACTTCTGGCTCGGCCCGGAGTTCGGGCTTAAAATTGGCTGGCTCGGCCGCCTCGGCCTGGTCAGACCTTACCGCCAGCGGGTTCCCCGGTGCGTCGAACACCGGTGTCACCTGGCCGGCATCTGCCCCCACCAGCGCCGGTTCGACGTCGACCGCCAGGGAATCGCCGGCCTCAAAGGGGAACTTACCGGGCTCGGCCGTCAGGTCGTCCGGAGGGAGGTCTCCCTCGAAGAGATTCTGCTGGCCGACCCGGCGGTTCGGGTCTTCCTGGACCGGCTTGAGTTCGGGCCGGTGAGCCAGTTTGTTATAAGGCGCTGGCTCCTCGAAGCCGCCTGGTCTGAGGCCGACCCCCTCGCCGCCCTCACCCCGCCCGAGGCCGGCTGGCTGCTACGCCTGCTGACCGACCTCGGCTACCTGGCCTTCGACGAGGACCGGGTGAGCCGCCGACGTTAGGGCAGGCTGCCCCGCCAGAGTTCGACGGCGTCGGCCCCATCGGGCAGGGCCGCCCGACTGCCGGTCAGGGGGTCATAAAGGCCGACCAGGAGCCGGTAGGGGCCGGGGGGCGGGGCGGCCGGGACGACCAGGGTGTGGCCGTCCTCAACGTATTCCCCCGGTAGCCAGCGGTCGGTCGGGCGGGTCCAGTTCCCCGGCACGGCGTCATTCTGGGCGACAGGCTGGCCGTCGGGACCGGCCAGGTGGACAAAGACCTTAAGGCTCCGGTCAATCGGGGCCTCGGCCCGCCAGACCAGGGTGACCGTCAGGGGAGCGCCTGGGCGGGGCGACACCGGGCTTACAGTTGCCCCGACCAGGGTTATCCCATCCCCGAACCGGGCGTGGAGCCGGGTTCCCACCGAAGGCGGCTCAAACCGCCGGTCCGAAGCCGGCCGGACAGCAACTACTCCCAGGGTCCGCCCCGCCGCCCGAACCCGCACGTCCCCGGCAACGGGAATGGTCACTTTGATCCGCTGGCGGACAAGGCCAGGCCTGCTGACTCGCGGCCCGGTCAGGGAGACCCGGTCAGCAAACCCGACGCCCTCGAGTTCGAGCCAGAGGTTTCCGGTATCGGAGTCCGCGCTGACGTGCCAGAGGAGCTCGACCTCGAAGGGCTCGCCGGCCGTGACCGGATTTTCCGGCAGGCGATAGCCAGCGAGCCCGCCCGCCGGAGGCTGAAGCGGGCTGAACTCCGGGGGTGGGGTGGGCGTCGGGTTTTCCAGCCGGCCGACGGCCAGGGCCGCCTCAACGGCCCCGGTCGGGCGACCGGCCGCAACAAGCCCGAGAATTTCGCCGTCGGCCTCGCCGTAGACCCGGACCCAGGCCGTATAGTCGGCGGGGGGCAGACCGGGCGGAAGCCCCAGCCGTACGTATTGTTCGAAGGTTTCACCCGGCTCCTACCGGTCGGCCGGCTCAAACCGGTTGTTGCGGATCGGCCGGTCAACGGCGGCCCAGCTATCCCCGGCCCTGTCCCGAAGGGTGACCCGGACGCCGAGGGGCCTGGCCGGCATCCGGTCCACCTCCCATCGAAGAAGCAAGCCAGGAGCGTTGGCCGGGCCGGGCACCAGGGCGTACCCGGTCAGCCGCAGGGTCGACCCGAACTCGTAGGCCGCTGGCCGCCAGGTCAGCTCAAACCCCAGCCCTGGACGGTAGCGGGTCAGCCGCAGGCCGCCGGCCCAGGTTTCCGCCTCTTTGATCAGGGCCGACTCTAGCAGGCCATCAAAGAGGCGGTCCGGGTCGGTTACGACCTCCGGGTTCCAGACGTACCAGACCCGGCTGGCCCGGGTCGTCCTTTCCCGGACAAAGTCGAGCATCGGTTCAGCCCGGTAGGGCACGACCGGGGCGGGGACCGCGGGGGCAGTGCCCCGGTAGTAATAGCGAAAGGGCGGCGGAACGTTGAAAACGACCAGGTCTTCGGACCGGGCCTCCCGGCTCACCGCCGCGACCACCGACCGGTAGTCGGTTCGCCAGAACTCGGGGTTTATCTGCTGGGTCCAGACTGCCCAGACCCCAAGGGCCATCAGGCCGGCCCCGACCGGCAGGCCGATCGCTGGCCGGGTTGCGAGGCCGGCAGCCAGCAGGAGAACAAGAAAAGCCATGCCTACGGTGACGTACCGGGGGTGGTAGGCCGGAGCCCGGAAGGCGATAAGCAGGGGCGGAATCAGGTTAAAGGCGGTGATAATCCCTACCAGCCGGGTCGTCTTCGACCTCGCGGCGAGGGCCAGGGCCGGGATGAGGGCCGCCCCCGGTATTAGCAGGGCCGGGTTGAAGGCCTGGCGGGGCACCCCAGCCGCGCTCAGGCCGAGCCAGAAAAACTCCCAGGTCCAGCGGAGCCTCAGAACCGGGTCGGGCGGCAGGGCAAACGGCACCCCCCAGCTGAGGACCTTAGGGATAAGGGTCGCTGCCCAGGGGAGAAGGGCGAGCCCCACAACCCCCAGCGCTTTCCAGGACCGCCGGCCGGTCAGGATAATAACCGCCACCTGACCCACCAGAACAAAGACGTAGTAATAAAACGTGAACAGGCCGGCGATAGTCAGACCGGCCCAGGTAGGCCAGACCCGCCTCCGGTCGGCCCGAAGGAGCAGGGCTGTCGATAAGGCGGCCAGCGACGCGGCCGGGGCGAACATCCGGGCCTCCCGGGCATAGTAGACCAGAGGCGGGGCGACACCCAGCAGGCCCAGGCTGAGAACGAGGCCGGGGAATCCGGCCGCCTGCCAGCCCAGGTAACCGCCGGTCGCCACCAGGACCATCCCGGCCAGGACGGACACAAACCGGAGGGAAAACTCGCCGTCCCCGGCCGCCTGTCCCCAGAAGTGGAGGGCCAGGTAGTAGCCGGGCGGGTGGTTTTCGGCCTCACCGGAACCGGTCGCCCAGTTATCCCCCCGCAGGATGTCCGCCGGAGGCTCCCGGGCGAACAGGGCGCTGTAGGCTTCGTCCCACCAGAAGGATTCCCGGTCGAGGCCGTTTACCCGGACGGCAAAGGCGGCCGCCAGCAGAACCAGGGCCAGGAGCCGGCGAATCACCCGCTAGGTTTGGGGAAGCCAGAGCCGGCCCGACCGCCGGCCGGGCGGCTCTTGCACGGCCTCCTCACGGGCCGGCACCCAGAGGCCCAGCTCCTCGGCCCGGGTCCGGGCCTGGGCCGGCAGGGACGCCCCCAGGGCGGTATCGACCAGGGCCGCAAGGAGGGGAATTCGGGCCGGGTCCTGGTCCGGGGCGGCGAGGGCCAGGGCAGCGGCCAGAATGCGCCTGGCCGTGAGGAGCCGGTCGGCCCGGGCATATAGCAGGGCGAGGTCCTCGAGGGCCCCGACCCGGGCCTGCCGGACCTCTGGGTTGTCGTCGAAGAGGCTCCGGACTGCCCGGCCAACCAGGTCGGCCCACCGGCGCCGCTGAGTATCCTCATCAAGGAGAACCTGGGTCCCCAGCAGGTTCCGGGCCTCCCGGACGAAATCTCGCAGGAGCCGGAGCGGGATGAACC
>JAUQQI010000015.1:0-7562 GCA_030549955.1 Chloroflexota bacterium | reverse complement strand
GGTGAGGCTCGTCGGCGGCGACCGTGTCGGATTCGGCCAGGTGCTGGGGATTGAACCTCCCCTCAGAACGGGTCACCAGCCGGTAAACCGGATGCTCGGCGAAGTCCTGACGGGGCCGCCCGACCCGTTCGAGCCACGCTGCGGCCGCGGGCGCAAAGGCGGCCCCACCCCGCCGGTTCCAGAGGACATCCCGGGCCTCGTCGGGCTCGAGCTCGAAGAGCCCCAGGTCGGCTCCGGTCGCCGCCCGGCGCAGGTTGGCAACTTCGGCCTCAAGCCGGCTCAGTACGCTTTCCCGGTAGCTCAGGTCAACCCCGCCTGGCCCGATTTCAAAGGCCAGGATGTAGAGCCCCCCGACCACACCCCGAAACAGGATGACCAGCTCCCGGGCCCGCTCGAGGGTTACCGGGGTCGAAAAGGCCCGCAGGATTGGGTCGGCTTCGGCCTCCCGGGGCCGGGCCCGCGGTGCGGCCCGGCCGCCGGCCCGAAAAAGCTCCCGCCGGACCTCCTTCAGTCGATCCCGCGGCAGGCTGACCTGCGCCAGCGCCCCCAGCACTTCAGCGGCGTTCGGACTCCCCCGCAGTGCCCCAAGAAGCCGGCTGAAAGCGGCCGGGTCGGCGGCCAGCTCGGAGGCCAGCCGGATAAGCCCATCCGGGTTTGACGCGGCGAGGCTCCGAACGGCCGCGTCGAACTCCTCCGGACCAAGGCGTTCAAGCAGGCGGGCCGCCTCCGCATACAGCCCGAAGCCGACAAGCTCGGTGATTTCGGCCGCCGGCCGGCCTGGTCCCACCCGTTACGCCTCCTGCCCCCCAGGGCTTTCTGACGCCGGAACAGTGTCTACCCGGGCAAACCAGGGACCGATGATGGGCGTCTTGACGGCGAGCCGGGGGAAGACCAGTTCGAACCAGAGCTGGACCAGCTGAATTAGGGTGCGTTTGATGCGGGGAAAGTTAAAGAATTGTGACCGGCCGTAGGCCCGGTGGTAGTGGTGAACCGGGACCTCGGCCAGGCCGAAGCCGGCGTCCTGAACCTTCTTCATCAGCTCGACGCAGATGACCCCGCTATCGGACTTGAGCTTCACCTTGTCGAAGATGCTCCGCCGCATGAGCCGGAAGTCGCAATCAACATCCCTTAGCTTGAGCCCAAAGGCAAACTTGACAACATATTGATAAATCCGGCCGATGATGATCCGGTGGAGGGGATCATTCCGCTCGATTTTCCAGCCGTTCACCAGGTCGACCCCCTCCTTGAGGGCCGGCAGGAGTAACTTGAGCTCCCGGGGGTCGTACTGGGCGTCGCCGTCGGTGTAAAAGATCAGCTCTTTGGTGCAGGCCGCAAACCCGGTCCGCAGGGCGGCGCCGTAACCAAGGTTCCGGGGGTGATGGATCACCCGGACCCGGTCGTAGAGGCGAGCCAGCTCCTCAAGAACCTCCGCAGTGTGGTCCCCACTCCCGTCGTTGACAACGATGACCTCATAATCATCTGTAATCGACCTCAGGGTCTGGACGGCCGTAATAACCATTGAGGCGATCGTTCCGGCATCGTTATAGGCCGGAAAGAATGCCGAAATACTTGGGGGCCTGGATTCTGCGGCCATCGTTGCCGAGAAAATATTACCCGAACTAACGCTCCGTTACAACTACCCGTCCCAGAACCACGAACTCTTCGCCCGTCCCGGTCGGATTTCGCAGCCCGTCAGCCAGCCGGTAAAGGCCGGCAATCACGTAATACTCGCCCGGTGCCAGGGTTTCCGGCAGCCGGATAACGGCCTCGTCAGTGAAACGGTCGCCCGGAGCCCACCGGTAGGTGGACAGCAGGCCCCGGGCCGGGCGAAAGTCGGCCTGGGCTACCGGAACCGTTTCCGGCACCGGTACAATGTGGACGAAAACCTGCCAGTCGTCGGTCGGCTTGTCAACTGCTACCCAGTAGAGCCGAACCGTGACGGCCTCGCCGGGTTGGAGCTTCGCCGGCGAAACGTCAACCCCGGCCAGGGCAATTCCGTCTCCGAACCGGACGTCCAGGGTTCGAGTTGGGGGACCGCTTGGGCCCGGCGGCAGCCGGGTACCCTCGACGTCAAGTCTGTCGAGCCAGACAGCCTCCCCACTGGCCCGGAAGACCCAGACGTAGGGGCCGGGCGGCAGGCCGGCCTCGACCACTAGGCTTATGACCCGAAGGTCAGGTGCCTTCGGCGGGGGGAGGTCCCAGACCTGCCTGAGTTTACCGGCCGGGTCGAGAAGTTCGACCCGGGCTGGCGCAGTGGCCGGATTTTGGTAAAGGACCAGGTAAACCCGGTCCTCCGGTCGGGCTCGGCCAACCGGCGGGTCGTAGCCAAACAGGCCGGCGGGCCCGACAATCCGAACTTCCGGCTCAAGTCTGACCGGCGTCGGCGATTGTCCGGACGGATCGAAAAATACAGCCCCATTGTGACCAAATACAAACCGGGCCGCCCCGGTAAACCTGGCACCCAGATAGGTCGGGACTTCGCCGGCCGGGTCCTCAATGCCCGGCTCCATCAGGACGAGCCAGAACCGGCCAGCCAGCCTGTTAACCTGCGCCTGCCAGCCGGGGTCAGTGCTGGGCGACACCGGAATCACTTTGAGGCCCGCGAGGCCGACCCGGGCGGCGTGGTATTGAAAAATGGGCAGACGGTCGCCCGAGACCAGAACAACCTGGTCGCCGGGGACCGCATACGCCCGCAGGACCCGGAAGAGGGTTAGATAATCGTCGGTCAGCCGCCGGCCGTCGAGATACTGCCAGGTTCCGACGAGCAAGAGGCCGAGGACCCCAACTGCCAGACCGACCCCCAGGGGGCGGGGCCGACCGGAGGCGGCGGCCGCCAGGGCCAGACCGAGGAGGGGCACGGCCGGCAGAAAGTAGCGGGGGTCGTAAACCGGCACATACCCGAACGGCCGGGGAACCAGGACCAGCACCCCAGGGGCTGCCAGGAGAACAAACCCGGCCACAAACTTTCGGCCCGCCGGGTGGGCCAGGCCGCCCAGGACGCAGGCCGCGAGTGCAATGGCGGCTACCGGCCAGAGGTTGTCAGCCCCACCCCGACCGAGGACGAGCCCCTCCGGCAGGGCCCGCAGGACCTCCGGCAAGGGTGTGGGCGGGCCGGCCGCCCAGGTTCGCTGGCGGGTCAGGGCAAGCCCGAGCCACAGGGCAAGCAGGCTAAACACTCCCAGGGTTGTCAGCGCCCAGACCCGGCCCTGTCGGCTTCCCCGCGCCCAGAAGCCCGCGAGGAGGGATACGGCAGCCGTCAGGTAAACCGTGAACGCCGCGGCGAAAAGCCCGACGGCGTACCCGACCAGGTAGCGCCGCCGGGCCTTAACGTCGGCAAGCCAGCGGTAGCCAAAGTAGAGGCCAACTAGGCCGAAGGTCAGGGCCGGGGCGTGCATCCTGACTTCCTGGGACCAGCGGATAAAAAGGGGGTTTAAGGCCAGGAAGAGTCCGGCCCAGACCGCCCCGGCCGGCCCGAAAACCCGCCGGCCGAGTGCCATACTTACGGCCACCGCCGGCACCGAGAGGACAACCGTAAGAAACCGGAGGCTGAACGGTTCACCCCCGGCCAGGGGTTCCCAGATGTCGAGGAGCCAGTAATAAAGGGGCGGGTGGGTATCGGCGGCCGTCCGGACGGCCGCTTCGAAGAACCCAAGCCGGGCGATCCCCAGGGTGAAGGCTTCATCGTACCAGACATTTTGGTCCGCAAGTCGAAAAACCCGCAGGCCGAAGGCTACCGCCAGGGTTGTAATGCCGGCGATTGACACCCCGAAGCTGGCCCGGCTAAAATCGTGCCGGGCCCCGAGCCCAAGTTTTGCCCGGAGCAGATGCCTCATGGTGGACCTGCAGGGACCCAACCGCGGGCCGGTCATGGCCCGAAACGGCCTTATCGCCGCAAACCACTACCTGGCCGCCCAGGCCGCCTCCGAGATGCTTCGGAGGGGCGGCAATGCCTTTGATGCGGCGCTCACGGCGGCGGCCGTGCTCACGGTGGTCGAACCGCAGAGCAGTCACGTCGGCGGCGACCTCTTCGCCTTAGTTTACCGGCCCGAAGACGGCCGGGTCCAGGCGATTAACGCCAGCGGCCCGGCCCCGGCCGGTGCGACTCCGGACCGGTTCCCGAACGGCATTCCGAACACGGGCCCCCTGGCCGTGACGGTGCCGGGCGTTGTCGACGGCTGGTTGACCATCTGGGAGCGCTACGGTTCCCGGCCCCTTACCGAAATCTTTGAACCGGCCGTCGCCCTGGCTGAGGAGGGCTTTCCCATCACGACCCGGCTGGCGGCGGCCATCGCCGCAAACGCCGGACGCCTGAGCCGCTTCCCCGCCTCGGCCCGCACCTTCCTGCCCGAAGGGAGCCCGCCTGAACCCGGGCACATCCTGCGCCAGCCGGACCTGGCCCGAACCCTCCGGGCCATTGCCGACGGCGGCCGGGAAGAGTTTTACCGGGGCGAGCTGGGCCGGCGGCTGGTGAAAGCCCTGGCCGAGCTCGGGGGCATTCTGACCGAGGCCGACCTGGCCGCCTATCGTTGTGAGGTTCTTGACCCCATCTCGGTGGATTACCGGGGCTATACGGTTTTCGGTCAACCCCCTGTTTCGCAAGGGTTTATTCTCCTGGAGTGTCTTAAAATCCTCGAAGGCTATGACCTGGCCAGCTACGGCCTCTTGAGCCCCGACGTCATCCACCTCGAAATTGAGGCCAAGAAGCTGGCCTTTGAGGACCGGCTCAAGTATGCCGGCGACCCGAGGTTTGTCGAATTTACCGTCGACCAGCTGCTCTCGGAAGCCCACGCCGGGAACCGGCGCAAGCTCATCCGCCCGGACCGGGCGGGGCCGGGGCAGGCGCCGGGCCAGCTCAGCATCGGCCGTGAAACCACCTATCTTACGGCGGTCGACCGGCACGGCAACCTGGTTTCGTGGATCCAGAGCATCTTTCACGTCTTCGGGTCGGCCGTCATAGCCGGCGACACCGGTATCGTTTTAAACAACCGCCTTTGCGGCTTTAGCCCCGACCCGGCCAGCCCGAACCGCCTGGAGCCCGGGAAGCGGCCGGTCCACACCCTGAACACCTACATGGTCTTTAAAGACGGCCGGCCATACCTTTCCGGGGGCACGCCCGGCCAGCACTACCAGGTGATGGTCAACCTCCAGGTGCTGGTCAACGTCCTGGACTTCGGCCTAGACCCCCAGGCGGCCCTGGATGCCCCCCGCTGGGGCAACCTGGAGGGAACCGAAGTTCAGGTTGAAGCCCGGCTCCCGGAGTCCACTATTACCGAGCTGCGCCGGCGGGGCCACGACGTCAAACCTGTCCACCCCTGGTTTGGGCCGGGCCGGGCGATGCTGATTGCCATCGACCCGGAGCGGGGCGTCTTCCAGGGAGCCTTTGACCTTCGGGGTGAGGGCTACGCCTTAGGCTGGTAGACCCTCACCGGAAGAGGCGGGCCACAACGTTTAAGAGCACCGTCAGCAGGATGCTGAGGACAATCATCGTGGCCAGCGGGAAAAAGCAGGTGATGTTGTCCGTCTGAATGACGATATCACCCGGCAGCCGGCCGATGCCGGGCACCCGCCCGGCCAGCAGAAGCAGGAGCCCAAGACCGGCCAGGACCAGACCGAAGATGATGAGCAGCCGGCCGATGGTCGTAAAGTCTTCCATTCGGAGCCGGATTCAGCCCTCGGCAGTTGCCCGCTCGATATATTCGCCGGTCCGGGTATCGACCCGAACGACGTCGCCAACGTCGATGAAGAACGGCACCTGAATTACTAGGCCCGTCTCGAGGGTGGCTGGCTTTGTACCCCCAGCAGCAGTGTCGCCTCTGAACGCCGGCGGAGTCTCAATGACTTTCAGGTCGACGGCCGTGGGAAGCTCGATGGCCACCGGCTGGTCCCGGTGGAACAGCAGCTCGACCTGCATCCCCTCTTTAAGATAATTGACCGCATCCCCGAGCACATCGGGCCCGAGCGTGTATTCCTCGTAGGTCTCCTGGTCGAGGAAGTGGTATATATCGCCCTCTTTATAAAGAAACTGAGCCGTTCGGGCTTCGAGGTAGGCCCGGACAAAGCGGGTACCCGCCTGGACCGTCCGGTCGATAATATGGCCGGCCCGCAGATTGCGCAGGCGCATCCGCACCTGAGCCGTGCCCCGGCCGAGCTTGAGGTGCTCGACGTCGAGCACCTGGTAAAGCTCGCCGTCGATTTCGATGGTCATGCCCCGTCGGAGGTCGCCAGTCTCAATCATCCGTCATCTCCCGTCAGACTTCCAGGGCCGGGAACTTGGGCGACTGCGAGATCACCTCGACCCCGTAGTCCCGCAGGACCACCAGGTCCTCGATCCGCACCCCACCCCAACCCGGCAGGTAAATCCCCGGTTCAATTGTAAATACCATGCCGGCCGCAAGTTTATCTTCCGACTTCGGCCCAAGCCGCGGCCCCTCATGGATAACCAGACCAACACCGTGGCCGAGGCCATGGCCGAAGTTTTCACCGTAGCCGGCCGCCTTTATGACTTCCCGGGCGGCGGCATCGACCTCGGCGGCCGACGCCCCCGGTCTGGCCGCCTGCCGGGCCACTTCATTGGCCTCGGCAACGACCCGCCAGACCTCAAGAAACTTATCGTCCGGCCGGCCGAAGACGAAGGTCCGGGTCAGGTCGCTGTGGTAGCCGCCAAAGGCCGCCCCGATATCAATGAGCACAATATCCCCCGGCTGGATCCGGCGGTCGCCGGGCGGATGATGGGGTCTGGCCGCATTCGGGCCGGTCGCAACGATTGGCCTGAACGACGGGCCATCGGCCCCAAGTTCCCGCATCGTCCGCTCGATCTGCCAGGCCAGTTCCCGCTCGGTCACCCCGAATTTCAGGTTGCTGAGGACGGCGGCCAGGGTCTGGTCGGTAATCTCAGCCGCCTTTCGAATCAGGCCAACTTCTTCCTCGTCCTTCACGGCCCGGAGCTGTTCCACCAGGCCTCGCAGGGGAACAAGCCTCACCCCCCGCCCCCGGAGGTAACGGCCCCACTCCCGGTAAATCTGGTAGGTTACCGCATGGGCCTCAAATCCGAGGCGCCGTACGGCCAGCTTCCGGACCAGCTCCCGCAAGGCCGGCACCAGGCTGCCATTAATCCGCCAGACCTCGAAATCCGGAGCCTCCTGCCCGGCCTGCTCGATGTACCTGAAACCGGTGGCCAGAATCGCAAAATTGGGTCCGACCAGCAGGTGACCGGCCGAACCGGTAAAGCCGCTCAGGTAGCGCCGGTTCTCCGGCTGGGATATGATCACAGCGTCAACCCCGGCGTCGGCCAGGAGTTCCCTAAAGCGCCCGAGTCGGCTCTTCACCCTCCCCTCCCCGCAAAATTTCAACCAGCAACCGGAGGGCAGCGACGTAGCCGCGCCACCCGAAACCCGTGACCTGGCCGAGGGCTACGGGCGCAATGACCGAATGGCGGCGCCACTCTTCCCGGGCGTGGATGTTGCTCAGGTGAACCTCGACGGTCGGCCGGCCGACGGCGGCGATGGCATCTCGCAGGGCCAGGCTGTAATGGGTCAGGGCGCCGGGGTTAATAATGATCCCAT
>JAUQQI010000030.1 GCA_030549955.1 Chloroflexota bacterium | reverse complement strand
CAGGCCATTCCCGACCGGGTCATGGCCGAAGGGGCCGGCAACATCTGGAACGTCCAGACGGCCGGGTGGGACAGCCGCCGCGGCCGGCCCTACACCTACATTTTCTTTACGGCCGGGGGAACCGGTGCCCGGCCGAACAAGGACGGCCTGTCGAACACAGCTTTCCCGAGCGGCATCATGGGGGTCCCAACCGAGGTCGTTGAAAGCCTGTCGCCCCTTCTGATAAGGCGCAAAGAGGTCCGGCCTGATTCGGGCGGACCTGGGCGATACCGCGGCGGCCTCGGCCAGGAGATCCGCCTGAGCGTCCGGACCGACCGTCCCTGGATGCTCTCGTGCATGTACGACCGGACCCTTTTCGCCCCCCGGGGCCTCTTCGGGGGCTTCGAAGGGGCCCGGGGCGAGGTGCTCATCAGCGATGGCCGGCGACCCCATTCAAAGGAGCGGCTCATCCTTCAGCCGGGTGCCGAGGTCATCCTCCGGCTCCCCGGCGGCGGAGGTTACGGCAACCCCCTCGAGCGGGACCCGGAACAGGTCCTGGCTGATGTCGTCGACGGCTACGTGTCGGTCGAGGCCGCCCGGACGGCCTACGGCGTCATCATCGACCCCGATACCCTCCGGCTCGACTCCGAGGCTACCAGGGCATTGCGGAGCGGCCCGACGCCGCAGGTCGAAAAGCTATAATAACTTTAAAGATAACCGGCGCATTTAAAGCGTCAGAGGAGGTTATAAGCGTGGTCCGGCGAGTAAGCAGGCGGGAATTCAACTTTGGGCTTGTGGGTCTGATCGGGGGGCTTGCGGTCGGCTGTGCTCAGACAGGGACGCCGGCACCGGGTGCAGGTCAGCCCCCTGCCCCACCGGCTGCGCCGCGCGAGGTCAAGGTTGGCGCCATCTATCCCCTGACCGGTCCGGTGGCAAGCTCAGGCCTCGACTGCCGGTATGGGATCGAACTCGCCGCCGAGATTGTTAACGGCAAGTACGACCTTCCCTTGCCCCTGGCCCGGGAGGAGGGCCTCCCCAACCTGGGTGGGGCCAAGATTCAGCTTATCTGGGCTGACCACGGCGGCAGCCCGGAAAGGGGCCAGGCTGAGGCCGAGCGGCTCATCACCCAGGAGAAAGTTGTCGCCCTCATCGGGGCCTACCACAGCTCGGTGACAGCCACCGCATCCCAGGTCGCCGAGCGGATGGGGGTGCCGTACGTCAACGCCGAGTCCTCCTCGCCTTCCCTGACCGAACGGGGCTTCAAGTGGTTTTTCCGGACCGGGCCGCATGATGCCACCTTTGGGAAGAACCTCTTCGACCTGCTCCGGGACATGGAGAAAAAGGGCGTCAAGGTCCGGACCATCGGCATCGTCAACGAAAATACCCTCTACGGCTCCGATGCGAACAAGATAACGAAGCAGTATGCCCAGGAGTACGGCTACCAGGTCGTTGTCGACATCGCTTACCCGGCGAATACGTCTGATGTCACCAGCGAGGTCCAGCGGATAAAGGCCAATAACCCCGATGTCCTCTTCCAGGTTTCGTATACATCCGACCTGATCCTCTTCATCCGGACCTACAAGCAGCTCGACTATCACCGTCAGGTGATGCGGGGCGACAGTGCAGGGTCCGACGTCCCGCAGTACGCGAAGGCCCTTGGGAAAGACGCCGAATACGCCGTCACCCGGGCGGCCTGGTCGGCGGATATCACCGCAAAGCGCCCGGCGGCCAAGGCCGTGGCCGAGATGTTCCAGCAGAAGTTCGGCCAGCCGATGACCGAAAACTCGGCCCGGGCGTTCACCGGCATGCTCGTGCTGGCCGATGCCATTAACCGGGCGAAGTCTGTTGACCCGGAGGCGATCCGGCAGGCCCTGCTGGCCACCAATATTCCCGGCGACCAGACCATCATGCCCTGGCAGGGGGTCAAGTTTGACGAGAAGACCCACCAGAACATCTACGCCCAGGGTGTAAACCTGCAGATCATCGGCGGCCAGTACTACACCGTCTGGCCCTTCGACCTGGCCACCCGGGAGATCGTCTGGCCGATGCCGAAGTGGAGCCAGCGGTGAGCCGATGACGCCCGACCTGCTGGTTCAGGTCGTCGTTAGCGGCCTGCTTATCGGGTTTGTCTTTGCCCTCATTTCGGTGGGCCTTACCCTGATTTTCGGGGTGATGGACATCGTCAACTTTGCCCATGGCGAGTTCTTAATGCTGGCCATGTTTGCGGCCTTCTGGCTTTACGCCCTCTTCGCCGTGGACCCGGTCTTTTCGGTCCTGGTCTGCGGGCCGCTTCTTTTTGTGGTGGGTGTCCTTACCCACAAGCTCCTCATCCGGCACATCCTCAATGCCCCGATGCTGGCCCAGATCTTCTGCACCTTCGGCCTTTCGGTCTTTTTAAAGAGCCTGGCCCAGTTCCTCTGGGGCCCTAATTTCAGGTCGATTACCGAGCCCCTGCTGGGCGGCCGCATCGAGGTGTTGGGGGTCTTTTTCGGCCTGCCCCAGGTGGCGGCTGCGGTCGGGGCGGTGCTGGCCACGGGGGCCGTCTATCTTTTGATTTACCGGACCGAGCTGGGCCGGGCCCTCCAGGCCACCTCCGAGGACCGGCAGACGGCGGCCCTGATGGGGATCGATACCGAGCGGATGTTCACCCTGGCCTGGGGTATTGGGGCGGCCTGCGTTGGGGTTGCCGGGGCCCTCCTTTCGATGTTTTATTACATCTACCCGGAAGTTGGGGCTGTCTTCGCCCTGACCTCATATGTGGTGGTGGCCCTGGGCGGCTTCGGGAGCGTAACCGGGGCCTTCATCGGCGGCCTTATCATCGGCCTGGTCCAGGTGGTGGCCGGGTTTATCAGCCCGGCCTTCAAGATGGTCGTGGTCTACCTGGTCTACATGGCGGTGATTCTCTGGCGGCCCCAGGGGCTCTTTGGCCGATGGTGAGGGGCAAACTTCTTCCGGCAGCGGCCCTGGGCCTTCTCCTCCTTGGGCTTATCGTCTTTCCGCTGGTGGTCACCCTGCCGTATCCGCAGCACGTGATGATTTTGATCTTTCTTTACGCGATGATGGGCCTGGCCTGGAACATCATCGGCGGCTACGCCGGCCAGGTCTCCCTGGGGGATGCCACCTACTTCGGCATCGGGGCCTATACGACGGTAATTCTTCTGCGGGACCTGGGCTTAAGCCCCTGGGTCGGGATGGCCGTCGGGGCGGTCAATGCGGTGATTGTCTCGGTGATTCTGGGCTACCCCTGCTTCCGGGTCCGGGGCCATTATTTTGCCATCGCTACCATCGCCTTAAACGAGATCGTGGCGACCATCTTTACCAACTGGGAGTATGTCGGCGGGGCGGTGGGCATCTACGTGCCGATCCTGCCCGAAAGCTTTGTGAATTTACAGTTCCACCGGTCCAAGACGCCGTATTATTACATCGCCCTAGGGATGCTCATCGGGGTAGTCTTGCTCAACGTCTGGGTTGGGCGCAGCCGGCTCGGCTATTACTTCCGGGCCATCCGGGCCGACCAGGATGCGGCCCGCTCCCTGGGCATCGACATCACCCGCTACAAGCTCATTGCCTACGCCATGACGGCAGCCCTGACGTCGCTGGGGGGCTCCTTTTACTCGATGTATGTCCTTTACATCGACCCCACCAGCGTCTTTGCATTCTCTATCTCGTTGCTAGTGGTCCTGGTGGCGGTCCTGGGCGGGGTCGGGACGGTGGCCGGGCCGGTCATCGGCTCGATTATCCTGATAAGCCTGTCAGAAGGGACCCGGGTGCTGCTGGGCGGGACCGGCCGGGCCCTGGACGTGGCCATCTACGGCCTGCTGGTGATGGCCATCTCGGTCCTTCAGCCCTACGGGATTGTCGCCTGGATTCGGGGCCTGCGCCGGCCCCCAAAAACCCGGGAGGTCAAGGTTGCCGGACCCGCTGCTTGAGGTCGAAAGGCTTTCCAAGCGGTTTGGGGGCCTGCTGGCCAACCAGGAGGTCACCTTTTCGGTTTACCCGGGTGAGATTGTCGGCCTCATCGGCCCGAATGGGGCTGGCAAGACGACCCTTTTTAACTGCATAACCGGGTTTTACCGGCCCGAGGGCGGCCGGGTCCGGTTCGAAGGGGTCGATATCACCGGCTGGCCCCCGGACAGGGTCTGCCGGGCCGGGATTGCCCGGACGTTCCAGGTCGTGCGGGTTTTCCGGGGGCTTACGGCCTTTGAGAACGTCATGGTCGGGGCGCTGTTGCGCAACCCCAACCCGGCCCGGGCGGCCGGGGTCACCCGGCATATCCTGGGGCTTGCGGGCCTTTCGGCGTATGCGGATGAGCTGGTCGACGGGCTGCCGATTGCCCTGAAAAAGCGGGTCGAGCTGGCCCGGTCGCTGGCTACTGGCCCTAAGCTTCTGCTTTTGGACGAGGTGATGGCCGGCCTTAACCCGAAGGAGCGGCAGGAGGCGGTCGAGCTTGTACGCCGGATCCGGGCCGAGCTCGGGATTACGGTGGTGATGGTCGAGCACGTGATGGAGGTGGTGATGCCCCTTTCGGACCGGGTCATTGTCCTCGATTTCGGGGTAAAAATTGCCGAGGGCCGGCCCGAAGAGGTCATAAACAATCCCGAGGTGATAAAGGCCTACCTTGGAGAGCGTTACGCTGCGCGTTTTGGACGTCTGGGCGGGGTATGAAGGCAGCTTGGCCCTCATGGGGTTAAGCCTGGAGGTCCGGACCGGACAGGTGGTGGCCCTGGTCGGGGCCAACGGGGCGGGCAAAACCACGACCCTGCGGGTGATTTCGGGGCTGGTTCGGCCCGAGGCCGGGCAGGTCCTTTTCGAGGGCCGGCGCGTCGACGGCTTAAAGCCCCACCAGATTACGGCCCTGGGCATCGCCCACGTGCCCGAGGGGCGGCGGATTTTCGGCCGGCTTTCGGTCCTGGATAACCTCTACCTGGGGGCGTTCGTTCGGCGGGACCCGGCCGAGCGGAGGCGAAACCTGGAGCGGGTTTTCAGCCTTTTTCCGGTCCTTTACGAGCGGAAAAATCAGGTTGCCGGCACCTTAAGCGGGGGCGAGCAGCAGATGCTGGCCATCGGCCGGGGGCTGATGCTCAGCCCGAAGCTTTTAATCCTGGATGAGCCCTCGCTGGGCCTGGCCCCCCGGATGGTGGACCGGATCTTCGACGCCATCGCCGAGATAAAAAGACAGGGGACCACCGTCCTGCTGGTCGAGCAGAACCTGGTCGAAGCCTTAGAACTTGCCGATTACGGCTATGTCTTGCAGACGGGCCGGGTCGTCCTGGAAGGGCCGGGGGCCCGGCTCCTTGAAAGCGAAATTATCCGGTCGGCCTACCTGGGCCTTTAGAGGCCAGCCCAGCCCCGGAAGAGCTCCCCGATGACGGAATAATCCTTCGGCCCATAGCCCGAACCCAGGGCCATCAGATAGAGCTGGCGGGCCAGGGCGCTGGCCGGAACCGGGACCTTGCCGGCCTCAGCCAGCCGCAGGAAGTTGCCGACGTCTTTGGCCATAAGCTCGGTGGTGAACCCCGGCGCATATTCCCGGCTGGCCGGGGCCTCCGGCAGGATGCCCGGAACCGGGGGCCGGTTCTCAACCGCCGGAGATCGGCCGCTGCTCACCATGATAACCTGGCGCAAAAGGCCGGGGTCGGCCCCAAACTTCCGCCCGACGGCGAAGGCTTCGGCAACGGCCACCATCTGCACGGCCGAAATCAGGTTGTTGCAGAGCTTGAAGACCTGCCCCATCCCAACTGGCCCCACGTGGAAGACGTGCCGACCCAGGACCTCGAACACGGGCCGGACCCGCTCGAAGACGCCGGCCTCGCCCCCGACCATGATGGTCAGGGTCGCCTGTTCAGCCCCGACGTCGCCGCCGGAAACCGGCGCGTCGAGAAAATCGGCGCCGGCCCTGGCCGCCGCCCGAGCAAGGGTCCGGGCCGTATCCGGGTGGTTGGTGCCCATGTCAACGAGGACGGCGCCTGACCGCAGGCCCTGGCAGACCCCGTCCTGGCCGGCGCAAACCTCCAGAACCTCGGCATCGCCCGGAAGCATGGTGATAACCAGGTCGCTCGCCCGGGCAAGCTCGAGGGGGCCGCCGGCCGCTTCAGCCCCCGCCTCCAGGAGCGGGGCCATTGCCTCCGGCCGCCGGTCGTAGACGACGAGCCGGTAGCCGGCCCGGAGCAGGTTGCGGGCCATCGGCCGGCCCATCCGGCCCAGTCCGATAAATCCAACCCGTTCGAAAGCCATCGGTCAGACCTCAGTCGCCAGCGACGGCCGGCCGGGCGACCCCGACCGGGGTTCGCCACTCCGAAAACCGGGCGTCAATTCCCCGGATGACGTCGTGATAAACCTGCTGGAGCCGCCGGGTGACCGGACCAATCTGCCCGTCCCCGACCGGAATCCGGTCAACCGAGGCGACCGGTGTGACTTCAGCGGCCGTACCGCAGAAAAATGCCTCATCACAGACGTAAAGCTCAGTCCGGTCCACCTCCCGCTCGATTACGGGCACCCCGAGCACTTCCCGGAGCAAGATGATAAGCGTTGCTCGGGTGATACTTTCCAGGATCGAGGCCGTCACCGGCGGGGTAATGGCTACCCCGTCGCGAATGATAAAAAGACAGGCGCCCGGACCCTCGGCAACCTTCCCGGTCGTGTTAAGGATAATGGCCCCATCGTAGCCGTCGGCCTGGGCCTCCCGGGTGGCGAGCCGGCTGTTCCAGTAATTGGGTATGGCCTTGATCCGGGGCGGCATAACATGGTCGGGGATGCGCACCCAGGAACTCACCCGGACGTTTATCCGGTAGTCGGTAAGCAAATGGGATTCGAAGGGCCGGAGCGTGATGTAGAGACCTGTCCTCACCTCATCGGCCCGACTGAAAGCCCGACCCGGACCGACCGGGTAAGCCACCGGCTGGATATAGGTGTCGTCCCGACGGTTGTTAGCCCGGAGAACCTCGAGGACGGCCCGTTCAAGCTCGGCCCCTGACCAGACCGGCTTGAGGCCGGCCATCTTGATTGACTGACCCAGCCGGCGCAGGTGCTCCTTCAGGCGGAAGACGTAAAGCTCTCCTGTCTGGGGGTTCTTGTAGGCCTTGATCCCCTCGAAGACGGCCCCGATGGCCGACCAGTGGGCCTGGGTAAGATGAATGGTGGCCTGGTCCCAGGGAACAAGCTTGCCGTCTGACCAGAGGTAATCGGGGTGCCACTCCTGCGTCACCGGCTCCTCCTTACTGCTATGCTGCTTAAGTATAGTCTATGGCGGCCGGGGTCCACACCCACCGAAAACACCCGGGCTTGGGGGTGTACGGTGGGCGGGTCGCTTTCAGTACCCCGAAGTTCGGGCACCTTCGACGATGACTTTACCTTTCATGTTCTGCGGATGAAAGCTGCACTGGTACTGATACTCGCCGGCCTGGGCGAATGTGAAAGAGGTCTTTTCGCCCGGCCGCAGGGGCGGACTGTGAAACTGTGCTGGGCCGGCTGTGAAGGTGACGTCGTGGGTAAAATTGTCAGCGTTAACCCAGGTCACCGTCGTGCCGACCTTGACCCTGATGACGGCCGGGTCGAACCGGTAGGACTTCGCCATCGTAACCTGGCTTGTCTCAACCGGGGCCGTCGATACGGTGGGACCGCAGGCCGCCAAAAGGACCATCAGCCCGCCGACGAGCAGAAGCAACCGCACGGCTCCCAACCCCATCAGGCTGCCGCCGGCCGTCGCGCCATGACCCGCTGGACGCCGGCGATGAAGACCAGCACGAAGGCTACCAGGTCGAGGACCTCGGAGATGGTGTGGGCGAAGAGGAAAACCGTCACGTCCAGGTGGTAGGTCATGTAGACAATCTCAGCCACGGCATAGAGGGTAAACGCCCACCCCAACGTGCCCAGGCCGGCCCCGAAGGCCCGATACGCGAAATAGGCGCCGATGAGGAAGGCCACCAGGTGGACGAGCAGGAACACCGCCGGCGGAAAAACGTTGATAAACGCGCCGATAGGCATAGCTTACACCTCCCTGGAAATTTTCAAGACTGGATGGTCAGTAGCCTGGGACTTCGAGCTGTTACGCTTCCACCCCCTCGCGGTCAGAATCCCCAGCATGGTCAGAACCATGCCGACCAGGGTAACCAGGTGCGCCCAGAATGCCCCCGGAGCGGGGGCATCGCTGGGGACGGTCAGCACATGGTAAAGGACGTCAGCCAGACCTCCGACGGCGAAAACGGCGAGTCCGAGCCGCATCAAAGCCGGCCAGCTCCCCACTTCCGTCCGAACCGCCCGAAGCAACTTTCGGCCACCCCCTCTGGTATACGTCCCCAACGCCGGACCGGATTTCTGCGGAACGGCACTCATGGTTGGTTCCCTTCCGCCGGCCTTACGGTCGGCCCGCGGCGCAGGAGACCCCGGAGGTGGCCGAGAAGGTCGGCGGCGGGCCCCTTCGGCCCGAGGGCCCGCAGGATCGCCCGGGTTTCGGGCCTGAGCAGGCTGTCCAGGCGGGCATCCAGGTCGGTGACCAACGCGGCCAGGGCGATGGTGTTTCGAAGATACCAGCTTGCCAGGTCGATGAGAAGCCGCTGGCGAGTTCGAACCGCGATAGCGTCCTGGTCGCCGGTTATCTCCCCGGCCAGGACCTCGGCCTGGTCGGTAATAACGATGAGCCAGCGGACCACTTCACCCGGCAGAACCCGGTAGCGGTAAACCCGGCCGCGGCAGGCGCCGCACTCCTCCGGGCAGCCGGCAAAGCAAACGGTTGTCACGGCGACGCCCCGGACCTCAGCCCCGGCCACGTCGGGCCCAAGAGCCCGGGCCTCCGGCGGGTAGAGCCCAACCAGGACTTCCGAATGGGCCGCCCTGACGAGGCCCCGGGCATGGTCAACCAGGACCGGGTAGCCGCGGGTGTTCCAGATGTATTCGTGTTCGGCGGGGGCGGTGAGCTCGGTGAGGGCCCGCCGGGCGCCTTCGATGAGGTCATGGTAGCGACTATGAAGGCGGGCGATAAGCTCATCGGGCGGGACGGGGGCGTAGCGGACCCCGCCCTCGGTATCAACCCGGACGACAGCGCCCCGGTCCTCAAGCCGCCGAAGGGCAGCATAGATATCGGCCCGGGGAACGCCGGAAAGCCGGGCAAGCTCATAGCCAGTGAGGGGACTCCGACGCAAGAGCCCCACATAGGCCCTGGCCTCGTACTCGGCGAAGCCGAGCTGACGAAGGATCTGAACCGGGTCGTCCATCGTCCAGCCTCAAACGTAGTTGGTATACCAACTACGACTTTCTGACTAAGCATAGCCGATTTTGGCAGCGGGTGTCAAGGGGGGGTAGCTTTTAGGGTATAATCTTTTTCAGACAGACTTAAGACCCTGGAGGACCGACCTGAATGCTCCGAATTCGCCTGCGCCGGATGGGGAGTAAAAACCGGCCCTTTTACCGGATCGTGGTAGCCGACTCCCGGGCCCCGCGGGACGGGGAATACATCGACATGGTCGGGGTCTACGACCCCCTGACCGAGCCCTTTACCCTGCGGGTTGATGTCGACAAGGTCCGGGAGTGGCTCCGGAGGGGTGCCCAGCCCACCGACACAGCGGCCCGTCTGCTCGCCCGGGCCGGGGTTGACCTGGGAGCCCGGCGGTGAAAGCCTTCGTTGAATTTGTCGTAAGGTCGGTCGCAACCCGGCCCGAAGCGGTCGAGGTTGAAGAATCCGAGCAGGCCGGGCTCCGGGTCTTCCGGATCCGGGTTGCCCCGGAGGATGTCGGCCGGGTTATCGGTCGGCAGGGCCAGGTCATTCAGGCCATGCGGACCATCCTCCGGGCGGTGGCGGCCCGGCGGGGCGAGCGGGTCCAGGTCGAGCTGGCGCAGGAGCAGGCCAGTTGAACTCGCCATGGCCCGGCTCAATTACATCGCCATCGGGAAGGTCCGCCGGCCCTACGGGGTCCGGGGCGAGGTCAAGGTCCAGCTTCTGACCGACTTCCCCGAGCGATTCAAGGACCTTCAGACCGTTTACATCGATGGGGAGCCCTTTACCATCGAGCGGCGCCGGTTTGTCGCCGACGGCATCCTCCTCAAGTTTGCGGGCATTGACACCCCCGAGGGCGCCGCGTTCCTCCGGAACCGCCTCATTGAAATCCCCGTCTCCGAGGCCGTTCCCCTGCCGCCCGACACGTATTATTTCTTTCAGATTCTGGGCCTCGAAGTGGTGACCACGGCGGGCGAGGTCCTCGGGCAGGTGGTCGATATCATTGTGACCGGGGCCAACGACGTTTACGTCGTCCGGTCGGCCGGCGGCCGGGAGATTCTCCTTCCGGCCATCGAGGACGTCATCAAAGAAGTCGACCTCGAAGCAAACCGCCTCCTAGTCGAGCTTCTCCCGGGCCTCGTCTGAGGCCGAAAAAGCCGGCGGGCGGGGAAATTTCCCCGCCCGCGGTTTGTTTTGAGGCTCCACCGATCAGACGTCGTGGTAGAGGTAGAACTCGTAGGGGTGGGGCCGCAGGTTGACCTGCTTGAGCTCCCGCTCCCGCTTGTAATCAACCCAGGTTTCGATGACGTCCGGGGTGAAGACGTCGCCCCGGAGCAGGTATTCATGGTCCTCTTCGAGGGCATCCAGGACCTCGCCGAGGGAGCCGGGAGTCGACTTGATCTGAGCGGCCTCCTCCGGCTCCAGCTCATACAGGTCCTTATCGACCGGCGCCGGCGGCTCGGTCTGGTTAATGATGCCATCGATGCCGGCCATAAGGATCGCCGCAAAGGCCAGGTACGGGTTCG
The DNA here is from genome assembly GCA_030549955.1 of Chloroflexota bacterium. Lineage (GTDB taxonomy): Bacteria > Chloroflexota > Dehalococcoidia > JAUQQI01 > JAUQQI01 > JAUQQI01. The sequence continues at coordinate 7,632 of JAUQQI010000030.1, read as the reverse complement.
CAGACGGGTCCGGCGGCCGGAACTCGATCCGCTTCGCGGCCGGGTTGTCGCTGTACATTGGAATCCGGACGCAGGCGCTCCGGTTCCGCTGGGAGTAGACCAGGTTGATTGGGGCCTCATACCCCGGAACCAGCCGCCGGTAGGAGTTGGTCGTCGGGGCGCAGAAGGCCAGCAGCGACGGGGCGTGGGCCAGGAGCCCGCCGATGAACCAGCGGGCCAGGTCCGAGAGCAGGGCGTAGCCGGTCTCATCGAAGAAGAGGTTCGTCCCGTCTTTCCAGAGGCTCACGTGGGTGTGCATCCCCGACCCGTTGTCGCCGAAGATGGGCTTCGGCATGAAGGTTGCCACGTAGCCCCGCTCGTTGCAGGTATTCTTGATAATGTACTTGTAAAGCATCACGTTGTCGGCCATCCGGGTCAGGGTCTGGAACCGCATGTCGATCTCGCCCTGGCCGGCGGTACCCACCTCGTGGTGATGCACTTCCACCTGGACCCCAACCTGCATGAGCCGCAGGACGATCTCCGAGCGGAGGTCCTGAAGCTTGTCGGTTGGCGGCACCGGGAAGTAGCCCTCCTTGTAGCGGGGACGGTAGGCCAAGTTGCCGCCATTCGACCCGGCAACCCCGCAATCCCAGATCCCTTCGTTGGACCCGATGAAGTAAAAGCCTGAGTGGGTCGTCTGGTCGAACCTGAGGTCGGTGAAGATGTAGAACTCAACCTCCGGGCCGACGTCGCGCGTCTGGGCGATCCCGGTCTCACTCAGGAACCGCTCGGCCTTCCGGGCGATGTAGCGGGGATCCCGGGTGTACGGCCGGCGGGAGATCGGGTCGTAGACGTCGCAAAGGATGCTGAGGGTCGGCACCTTGTAAACCGGGTCGATGAAGGCGGTCTTCGGGTCCGGGATAACAATCATGTCGCTTTCGTGGATGGCCTGAAAACCCCGGATGCTCGACCCGTCAAACCCCAGCCCTTCTTCCAGGTCCCGGGCATCCAGGGCCGCAACCGGGGCCGAAAAGTGCTGCCAAGTGCCAGGCAGGTCCACGAACTTGAAATCAATGAACTGCACCCCGCGGCTACGGGCAAATTCCAGCACGTCCTCCGCCGTCGGGTTCGGGTAGACTGACGTTATGGCATCCCTGGCGACCGTCGTCATAAAAGGCTACCTCCAATAAACTCCAGGCTTCCCCGTTCAGTGTACGGACCCGTCCGGGCCCCGTCATATGTTCGGGCGCCAGAAATCCCGGTCAGGCGTTTGTGCACCGTGCACAAAGGCGTGTTATGATCTCTTGCCGAGAACAACCACGGGGGTTAGAGATGTCGTCCTTCGACTGGCTCGCGCAGATTCGGGCCGAATTCGAGCGGCTCCACGGGTTTTACGACCTGGCGGTTGAGGACCTCATGCCCGAGCAGTGGCACGCTTTGCCCGCCCCACAGACGAACCATATCGGCTTCATTGTCTGGCACTACACCCGAACGGAGGATAACATCGTCCGGTTCGTCCTCCAGGGACGGCCGACGGTCTGGATGGAGGGAGACTGGGCCGAACGCCTCGGACTTCCGCCGAAGGGCATCCAGGGCACTGGGATGAGCCTGGCCGAGGCCCAGGCCCTCCGAATCCGGGACACTGAAGGCTTCAAGACTTACATGCGGCAGGTTTGGGCGGCAACCCGGGAGTTCCTTGATGGGGTCGATGATGAGACCCTCGGCCGAACCTTCCTGATAAAGCCCCTCGGGGAGATGCTCGGGGGACGGGCCCTCCTGCAGGTGTGCCTGTGTCACGGCTATAGCCACCTCGGCGAGCTGACCCTGGCCCGCAGCCTGCTTGGGCTCCCCCGAACAACGTCGATTTAAGGGAGCGGCATAAAAAGCTATAATTTAGCTGATAGCCACACGGGCCGAATGGACTGATTTTAATCTTCGGAGCAGGGCGGTGAATTCCCTGGGGCTGCTTTTTGCCGGGGCTTACCTTCTCAGACTGGCCGCGGCATCGGCCGGCACCCTGATTAATTTAAAGTTTGGCGCCCTGGATGCCTCCGGCGTCTATCACGTCAAGGCGTCGTCGCTGGGCCTTGCCATCGCGGGCTTCTACGTCGCCGAGCTCCTCAGCGCCCCCCTCTCGGGCACCCTGAGCGACCTGTGGGGCCGCCGGCGACCGTTGCTTCTAGGCCCGTTTTTTGGGGTTACTGCCATCCCCTTCGTCGCCCTCTCCAACGCCCTCCTCGGGGTCTTCGCGGCCAAACTCTGTCAGGGACTTTCGGCCGGGATCTCAACCCCCCCAATGCTTAGCATCCTGGCCGACGAGGCCGGCGAAGACCACGCCCGGCGGGGCCGCGTTATGGCCCTCTTCGAGGCCGCCACCATCCTTGGTCTGGCAACCGGGGTTGTGGCCGCCGGTTTTCTCTGGGACCTGCTGCGTGTCTGGGCATTCGGGATTGTCGCCGGCCTTTACGTTGTGAGCCTTATTGCCCTGGCGAAAGTGCAGGTCCACCGGGGAGCCATGACTGCCATCGGTCACTGGCGGCTTAACGAGCTCCTTGGCGGCCTGCGCCACATCCTGAGTCTGGCCCCGGCCTGGGTCGCCGTCAACGCCATCGTAGGCGTCTGGCTCAGCCACGCCGCCTTCCAGATGACCCGCCGCAAGGACCCGACCCAGCTCCTGGTCGGCGGCTTCACCGGCTCCGAATTTGGCCTTGCGGCCGGCGTCGTCCTCCTGCTCTTCATCGTCGGCGTCGTTGCCTGGGGTCAGGTTCTCGGTCGGGTTGGTTCGGTTCGGGCGATGCGAATCGGCCTGGCCGGCCTCGGCCTGATGGGAGTAAGCCTGTTTTTGGTGAACCATTCGGTGCGCGCCTCCCAAGCCCAGGTCATTGTTCTGCTCGTCGCGTCGGCCGTCGGGTTACTCCTCATGAGCGGCTTCACCCCGGCCGCCCTCAGCTACCTGGGGGCCGTCTCCCAGAAATTCGAGGCCGAGCGGGGCACCATCATGGGGATCTATTCGGTCTTGCTTGGGGTAGGCCAGCTCATCGGCAGCAGCCTGGGCGGGGTTTTCGCCGACTGGCGGGGAGTTGACGGCCTCATCCTCCTGAGCGTAATCCTGGGGCTTATCGCCGCCGCGGCCGTTTCGAGGCTCCGGGAAACGACCGAACTCCAGCCGGCCAGGACCGGTCATCCGGTCCCCGACTAACCGGGGGCTTCGGCCGTCCCCAGCAGGGGAAGCTGTCTCAGGAAACCTTCGACTCCGTCCCCCTCGGGGAACATCTTATGCGGGTTGAAAAGGCCCTTCGGGTCGAGGGCCGCCTTGAGCCGGCCCATCACCTCGACCGCGTCGGGCCCGAGGGCCTCAGTTAGGAACTCCCGCTTAAGGGTTCCGATCCCGTGCTCCCCGGTCAGGGTGCCCCCCAGCTCCAGGGCCGCCCGAAAGATCGCCGCGGCCGCCTGCTCCACCCGCGCCAGCTCCCCGGGTCGGCGCAGGTCAAAGATGATGTTCGGGTGGAGATTTCCGTCGCCGGCATGGCCGAAAACCGGGATTTCAAACCCGTATTCCTGGCCGATCTGCCGGACCCGCCGGACCATCTCGGGAATCGCCGACCGGGGCACAACGATGTCCTCCCCAAGCTTGTTCCGTCCCCGCCGGCCCAGGGCCGGTGAGACCGCCCGCCGGGCCTGCCAGAGCCGCTGGCGGTCGGCCTCGTCGGTCGCAACCTGAACGGTCGAGGCCCCGAGCTCGCCGCAGATGGCGGCCATCTGCTCGACCTCATCCCGGACCGCCTCCGGGTGGTTGCCGTCCTGCTCCAAAATCAGCAGCGCCTCGGCCTCCCGGGGCAAGCCGGCCTGCAGGTAGTCCTCGACGACGTTAATGGTCAGGTTGTCCATCAGCTCGAGGGTAACCGGCAATATCCCGGCCGCCAGGATCCCGTTTACCGACCGGGCGGCGTCATCCAGCCGGGGGAAAATCGCCAGGGCGGTTGCCCGGTAGCGGGGCCGGGGCAAAAGTTTGAGGGTCACCTCGGTGATGATTCCCAGGGTGCCCTCAGACCCGACGAAGAGTTGGGCAAGCTGGTAGCCGGTCTTGTTTTTAATAAGCTTGCCGCCGAGCCGCAGAATGCGGCCGTCGGCCAGCACGACCGTCAGGCCCAGCACGTAGTCCCGGGTTACGCCGTATTTAAGACAGCGGGGCCCACCGGCATTCGTTGCAACGTTGCCCCCGATGGTCGACTGGTTCAGACTCGCCGGGTCGGGCGGATAGAAGAGTCCCTCCCGCTCGACGGCCCGCTGCAGCTCAGCTGTCACGACCCCGGCCTCGACGACGGCGACGCCGTTCGCCTTATCGACCTCCAGGATCCGGTTCATCCGGGCCAGGTTAACGACAAGCCCGCCCCCAAGCGGAATCGTACCCCCGGCCAGGCTCGTCCCGGCGCCCCTCGGGATAACGGGCATTCCGACCCCGGCGGCGACCCTGACGACCGCCGCGACCTGCTCGGTGGTCGCCGGCGAAACGACCAGGTCCGGCAGGGCCTGCTGGAAGGTGCCGTCTATCGAATAGGCGACCAGCTCCGACGGCCGGTGGTGGACCCACTCATCCCCGACAATTGTTGCAAGGGCACCGATAAGCTTTTCCCGATTCACCCCCGAACCTCCACGAAAACGGCCTGGGGCGCGGCCTGGTAGGCCTGGTCGAGGACCTCCACCAGGAACCTGACCTCGACAGCCGGCCGGTCGCCGCCAGCCGCTTCCCGCAGGCCGGCCAGAAGCTGAAGGTAGCATCCCGGATTCGCCGTTATGACCATTTCGGCCCTGGTAGCGAGGATGTTCCGGGCTTTCCGACGCATCAGGGCATCGGCAAAGCCAGGTCGGGTGACGTTGTAGACCCCAGCGCTCCCGCAACAGAGGGCCGGCTCGGCCATTTCGACCAGCCGCAGGCCCGGAATTGCCCGGAGCAGCCGGCGCGGGGCCGCCGTGATCCGCTGGGCATGGGCCAGGTGGCAGGCGTCCTGGTAGGTTGCCGTAACCGGAACTTCGCCGGCCGGCGGTTTAAGGCCGATTTCATCCAGAAATTCGGTTACGTCCCGGGTTTTTCGAGCGAGGGCGGCCGCCCGGGGGCTGCCGGCGTAGTGGTCGTAGGTTTTCAGGGCTGTCCCGCAGCCGGCTGAATTGACGATAATCGCGTCAAACTCATCAGGGTTAAAGGCCCGGACGTTGTTCTCGACAAGACGAAGGCCAGAGTCGAAGAGACCCCCGTGAAGGTGCAGGGCCCCGCAGCAGCCCTGGCCGGCCGGGGCCACAACCTCGCACCCATTCGCCGTCAGGACCCGAATGGTGGCCCGGGTAACCCCGGCGAAAACCGTACTCATAACGCAGCCGGTAAGCAGGGCGACCCGGTAGCGGACCGGCCCGGCCGCGGGACGCCAGACCTGTCCCCGGGGGACGATGAACGTCGTCGGCAGGTCCGGCAGAAACCGGGTGAGCCGCCGGAGGCCAAGGACGTCGACCAGGCCCGTCCGGGAGGCCAGGCTAACGAGCCAGGCCCGCTGGCCGAGGGCCAGCAGCCGGACCAGCCGCCGCAGGCGGCCGAGGTTGCCCAGGAAATAGTCCAGCCCGAACCGAACCGGCCAGGGGGCCGCGTCCCGGATGTCGGCCCGGAACGCAATCTGGGCCGGCTCCATCCGGTAGCCGGCAGGACAGATCGCGGTGCAGGCCTCGCAGACGAGGCAGTTGAGCTCGTGTTCAAGGAGGTCTGATGTCAAATTCAGGTGGCCTTCGACCAGCGCCTTGAGCATGGCAATCCGACCCCGCGGCCCCTCCTCCTCCTTGAACGAGACCTGGTAGGTCGGGCAGACCGAAAGGCAGAGTCCACACCGGATGCAGGCCGAAAGGTTGTCGTACTGTTCACGGAGGAGATTCAGGCCGCCGGTCATCGTCAGCCTCCCGTGGTCGGCCGGGACGCGGCCTGAAGCCTCCGGGCATATTCCCCGGCAACCCGAATCGCCTCGGCCATGCTCTCGGCCCGGGCGATACCCTTGCCGGCAATATCGTAGGCCGTACCGTGGTCCACCGAGGTGCGAACGAAGGGCAGACCGGTCGTGAGTGAAACTGTCCGGTCAAAGTCGTAGGTTTTGGCGGCTATATGTCCCTGGTCGTGGTAAAGGGAGACAACCGCGTCATATTTGCCCTGCAAGCAAAGATAAAAGACCGAATCGGCCGGAATGGGACCTTCCGCCCGGACGCCGGCGCCCCGGGCCCGTTCGATAGCCGGGGCCAGCACCGTAAACTCTTCGTTCCCGAAAAGTCCACCCTCCCCGGCGTGTGGATTCAGGGCAGCGACCGCCAGCCGGGGCTCAGCGAACCCGAACCGGCGCAGGGCCTGGTCGGCTAGAACAAGGACCTCAGCGACCCGGTCGACAGTAAGCTCGGCGATAGCCTGTCGGAGGGAGACATGACGGGTCGCGAAGAAGATCTTCAGCCGGTCGCCGACGACGAACATGGTGAGGACTCCGGTCGAACCGGTCAGGGTGGCATAGGCCTGGGTGTGGTCCAGGTAGGGAACACCGGCGGCCTGGAGGGCGGCCTTATTGACCGGGGCGGTCGCGACGGCGTCGAGCTGGCCGGCCAGGGCCAGCTCGACCGATTTTTTAATATATTCAAAACAGGCCCGACCGGCTTTCGGGTTAACCCGGCCGAAGGGAATCTCCGCCGGGGAAAGGGCTGTCACCGGGATTACGTCCACGACACCCGGCACAAACCGGCCGGCTGCCGGGCAATCAACAACGTTTATTTCAAGCTGGAGACCGCAGATTTCGGCGCCCCGGGCAAGGAGGGCCGCGTCCCCGAGGACGACGGGGCGGGCCGACTGGTAAAGCTCCGGCCGGCCCAGGGCCCGGGCGACAATTTCGGGGCCGATTCCGGCCGGGTCGCCCATGGTTATGCCGACCAGCGGCCGCCCGTCAGCGGTCTCCATCGCCTCAACCCCTGGCGTGGCAAGGGCCGGCCGCCGGAGCCGTCAGGCGCCCGGGGCCGCTCCCAACTCCCATTATACCCGCCCGCTCAGGCCCTGAGGATGACGATCACCAACTGACCAGATGGCCATGCCCACGGGTCAGGACCGGGAAAGGACCGGCTGGGGCCCCGTTCTCCCGGACCCCCTTTGAGGACGCCTCCCGGGGCCCGGGGGCCGAGAGGGTGACCGGACCCAGGGTGCTTTCCTTGCCGGTAAAGAAAGCTGCTCCTCCCTCGGTCCCCTTTGGCCTTCGGCTCCCCGCCCTCCCGTTCCAGACAGGGTTAACCTTATGGCCGCGCCATCCCGCGCCCGCAGAAGCCACCATCAGGCCTGCCAACCTGAAAACGGGGTGAGCCTGGCCTCAGCCCTGACGGGCGGCCCGGATGGCCCGCCAGACCCGCTCCGGGGTCAGGGGCATGTTGAGATACTTTACCCCGAAGGTCTCGAGGGCATCGACAACGGCGTTCACGACCGCCTGGGTTGCGCCGATAGTTCCGGCCTCCCCGACCCCTTTAATTCCGAGGGGCGTGACCGGCGAGGGGGTCTCGGTACTCGCCGTCTCGAACGACGGCAGATAGCTCGCCAGCGGGAGGGCATATTCGAGCAGGGACCCGGTAAGCAGGTTCCCCTGCTCATCATAAGCC
>JAUQQI010000039.1 GCA_030549955.1 Chloroflexota bacterium | reverse complement strand
CAATCAGCACGTCGGCATAAAACTCGCGGTCCATTGCTAGTTCTGGGCCTCCGCTGAGGGTTTCACCAAAGATATAGCATACCGCCGGCCGAACTTCAGCGCCGGAAGTCGGCCGACTGGAACTTGCGCTCGAATTTAGGCATGTTTTTCAGGGCCTCCACGATGGGGAGGCTCTGACCAAAGTACAGGGGATTTTCAATCCACCAGTCGGCGAAGAAGGTCCGGGTGCCGAAGCCGCTCAGAATCCAGAAGTTCTGGCAAAAGAGGCTGTCCCGCCACCGGCCGTCCCGGAACCCGTAGATGATTTCCAGGTTCCCGTTCATGTGGGCCTCGGGGCTCACCCTGGGGAACCTCGGGTCAACCAGGTCCCCGAACGTGTAGCCGGCCTCAGTGCCGAGAATCGGCAGGCTCCGCCCCAGATACTCCCGGATCAGGTCATCCACCAGCTCATACGTCCGGAACGACGAATCGTCAATGACGTCCAGGGGCTTGTTCAGGGGCCGATTGTGGACGGCGACCGCCGCCCCGTCCAGGGCATCGAGGGCGTTGTTTGCCTTCATCCACTCAAGCATGCCCCGGAGCATCTCCATCCCTGACGGCCCTGACGACATCGGGTAAAGGAGGGGTATTCCCCCGGCCGCCTTTATCCGGTCGGCCGACACGACCCACTGCTGGGCAACCTCCGCCGGGGAATGGACCCGGTCATCGACGTTCTCGTTTTTCAAGTTCGGCTCATTCCCCGTCACAATATAGTGAACGCCAAGCCTGGTAAACTGGGCGAGCTCATTCGGGTCCGGCACATAATACGGGTGGGGCGCCGGGACAACCGGATGGTACCGCAGGACGACCTCGAACCCGTTGTCGATGAGCTTTTTAACGTAATCGAGGCTCGCCGGCGAGGCGTTCGCGAGCCAGACCGTTACCCAGGTCGCGCCCAGCGCCTTTAAATTCGGCAAAATCTGCTGTTCAAAGACAACGGGGTCAGGCGGGTAGGCGGCCGCATTAATGTGGAACCCGTAGCCCGAGTCGGGTTTCGGCCGGGGATAGTCGGCGAGCCGCTTATAGGGCGACGGCGGCAGACCCTGAAGCCTGGGCGGAAGCTGGGGGGTCGGGGTTGGGGTAACCGGGCGCGGCGTCGGGGTAGGCACCGGCGTTGGCGAGGGCCGGGCGGCCGCCTGGGGTGCGGCCTGGTTCGAGACTAAGGGAAACCTCACAACCCACTGCCCCGCCGGACCCGGCGAGGCCGGCGGGTTCGGCCGGAGAATGGTTCCACCCTGCTCGCCAGTCTGCAGCCGGGCCCAAGATAACAGCCCGCTACCCCCCGGAAGCAACAGGTAGACGGCAACGACGGCCGCCAGGACCACGGCCAGAATCAGGATAAGGCGCTTCCGAACCGTCCGAGACCCCTTCCCAACTACTCACCTATTCTAGGGGCCAGACCACCGGTCTTTCAACTATAATGGTCTTAGCCCCCGGACGGAGCCCGGAACCCGAACATGGACCCGGATACGGCAACAACGGCCGCCGAGCGGCCGGTCCCCAGCCGCCGGCAAACCGCCCTGGTCGTCGCCTCCCTGATGCTGGCCCTCGCCCTCGCGGCCCTCGATGCCACCATCGTCGGGACCGCCCTCCCAACCATCGTCGCCGACCTCGGCGGAGTTTCCCTCTACAGCTGGCTTATTGCTGCCTACCTGCTGACCTCAACCACCACCGTGCCCCTCTATGGCCGGGTCGCCGATATGGTTGGCCGCAAGCCGGTCCTCATGTTCGGAATCGTCCTCTTCCTCACGGGGTCCATCCTCTGCGGCCTGGCCCAGTCAATGGTTCAGCTCATCACTTTCCGGGCCGTGCAGGGACTCGGGGCCGGAGCCATCCAGCCGGTCATCTTCACCATCGTGGGCGACCTCTTCCCGGTCGAACAGCGGGCCCGCCTCCAGGGCTTCTTCAGCGGCGTCTGGGGAACCGCCAGCATCATTGGCCCAAGCCTCGGCGGCCTCATCATCGCGGTCGCCTCCTGGCACTGGGTCTTTTTTATTAACGTTCCCATCGGCCTGGCGGCCATGCTGATGCTCGCCCACAATTACCACGAGCAAATTGTCCGCCGGCACCACGCGGTCGATTTCCCTGGGGCAGTCCTCCTCACGGCCGGCATCAGCACCCTGCTCCTGGCCCTCGGGAATTCCGGCGGCCCCGGTCTTTACCTGGTAGCCCTGGGTCTGCTCGGGGGCTTTATCTTCGTCGAAAGCCGCACCCCAGAACCCATCGTGCCCCTGGGCCTGCTGAATAAACCCCTCATCTGGGTCGGCTACCTCGTGAGCACCCTGAGCGGGGCCGTCCAGTTCGGCACAACCGGGTTTATCCCCCTCTTCGTTCAGGGCGCCCAGGGCGGCAGTCCCCTGAGCGTCGGCGCCGTTCTGGCACCGATGTCCATCGGCTGGCCGGTCGGGAGCGTTACGGCCGGCCGGCTTATCCTCCGGTTCGGCTACCGGCCCGTCCTGCTCGCCGGTTTGGGTACGACCGTCCTGGGGACGGCCGCCCTTCAGCTTCTTCAGCCGGCCACGCCGGTTCCCCTCGTGATGCTGAACGTTGCCCTCGTCGGCCTGGGAATGGGCCTCACCTCGACCCCGGTCTTAATTTCGATTCAGAATGCCGTCGGCTGGCAGCAGCGGGGCGTGGCTACAGCCCTCAACCAGTTCAGCCGGACCATTGGCGGGAGCCTTGGGGTTGCCCTGATGGGCGCCGTCCTCAACCTGCAGGCCCAGGCCCGCCTCGCCGGCCTGGTAGCTGACCGGGAAGCTGACCCGGCCGCGATTGTTCGGAACCTCCTCGACCCCGCCGGCCGGACCCTTTATGCCGGCCAGCTCGGCATCCCCCAGCAGGCGACGGCCGAGGCCCTCCACACGGTCTTTCTGCTCCCGCTGGCCTTCGCCGGGATCGCCCTTGCCCTGGGGGTACTGGCCTTTCCGGCCGGAAGCGTTCGCGACCACATGGCCCGCCAGCCGGCGCCGGACGATTAGCCCGGGGCGGGGGTAGGGGCCGGGGGCACAATAACCGGCGGCAGGGATACCGGGGCCCCAATCAGGTTTAGGATGACCAGCAGGGCCAAGACCGCAATGGCCAGCAGGGTATAAAAAACGACCCAGGCAAGGATAAACCCGCACCCGAACCTGAAGCCATCCCCGACCGAGATGTTCATGGCCCCCTCCGGGCAAGGTCGTATCGGCCATCTTCAAGCCTGCGAGCCCGCCCTGCGGCCTCCAGCTTCTGCAGGTGGCTTGTTATATTAGTTAAGGCCGCCCGGCGACGCCGCGGGTCCAGACCGGGGTAAACGAGGTCAACAAGCCCTTCGGCCGTCTTCGGCCCTTTCCCCAGGGCCTCCAGGACCTGCCGTTCCCGCATGAGCCGGTGCTCAATGTAAGCCCGAATCCGGCGGGACCCGTCCTTCACCAGCGGACCGTGGGCCGGCCCAATGAGGTCGACATCCAGGCCGAGGAGCCCCTCCAGGGACGCCAGATACGCGGCCATATCCCGGACGACGACCGTTCCCTCGCCGAGGATCAGGTCGCCGCTTAAAAGCAGCCGGCGACCCGGCACGTAAAAGCAGACGTGCCCGGGACTGTGGCCCGGGGTGTGCAGGGTCAGGACGTCGATGCTGCCGAACCGGAACCGCCGGCAGTGGGCCAGGGGCTGGAAAGGCTGGCCGGCTGGGGCATCAGCGGGGTGAATAAAAACCGGGGCGCGGGTTGCCCCGGAAATGGCCCCGAGGCCGCCGATGTGGTCAGGGTGACCGTGGGTAAGCAGGACCGCCGCAACTTCCGGGGAGCCGAGCTCTTTCCAGGCGTCAAGGATGCCCCGGGTCATCTCCGGGGCACCGGTACCCGTGTCAACAATTGCGACCGGCCCCTCCCCAACAAAATAAATGTTGATTGTAAAAAGGTGCATAATCTCGTTGTCGGCCAGGGTGAGCCGGCTGACACCGGGTGCAATCTGCTCGAGGCTGGCTCGGCGGTCTACCATGGTCTTAACTGCCGCTATTTTACCTGATCCGAAGCTGTCTCAGCATAAAAGGAGCAGCGATGACGGAGATTTTCAGGGGCGAACGCGACCTCGTCTGCCGCTACCGCGACGGTATTATTAAAGCCTCCCGGGACGCATTCGCCGGCCCGCCCTATTTTGAAAGCCAGGAAGAAATCGCCCGCTTTAGCGGGCGGCTTACAGTCCACGCCGGACGCCCCGGGTTCCGGATTTCGGCGGCACTGGACCCCGGCCAGACCCGGGTCCTGGGCTTTGTCTACGGCTACGCGGTGACACCGGACAGCTAGTGGTGGGAAACCCTGGGCCGCTACCTGGGCAAGAACCTGGCACGGAGCTGGCTCCGGGACGCTTTTAAAGTCGTTCGGCTTGCGGTGCTCCCGGCTGAGCAGGCCAAGGGAATCGACACAGCCCTCCACGATGCGCTCCTGGAAGGGCTTCCCCACCGGCAGGCGGTGCTTTCAACCCTGGCGGGCGATACGCCGGCCCGCCGGCTTTACAACCGCAAGGGCCGGGTTCTTCTAGCCGCGGACGTGCAGTTTCCGGGTACGGACAGAAATTATGTCCTTCTGGGCAGAAAGCTCGAACAGGCTGACTGAGGCGTCCGGTCAGTTTAGCCGGCCGGACCGACCCGGGAGAACCGGGTGTAAACGAAAAAGGCCCCGACCAGCATCCCCCCGAAGATGCCGACAAACCACCAGCCCTGGGTCCGCAGAGCCGAATCGACCAACCAACCCACCACCCCGCCAGCCACGCCCCCAAGGGCCAGGCAAAGCACGTAAAGGCCGAGTTCCCGGACCAGCATCAGGCCCGGACACCCAGGGCCATCCGGCGGAGCCGGGCAATCCGCTCCCGGATCGGCGGGTGGGTGCTGAAGAGGCCGACCAGGCCCTCGCCGCTGAACGGCTGAACGATAAAGAGGTGCGACGCCGCCGGGTTGACCTCCATCGGAACAAGCCGGCTTGCAGCCTCGAGCCGCTCCAGGGCGCTGGCCAGGGCCAGCGGATTGCCGCTGATGCGCGCCCCCCCGGCATCGGCCTCATACTCTCGGGCCCGGGAGATCGCCAGCTGGATAATCAGGGCCGCAATCGGCGCCAGGAAGACGAAAAGCAGGCTTGCCAGCAACTCACCCATCCCATTGCCTTCGCGGTCGTCGGCCCGACCGAACCCACCGAAGAAGAAGGCCCACTGGGCCATCTGCGCAAGGTAGGTGATCGCGCCGGCAATGGTGGCGACGACTGCCTGGATCAGGGTGTCCCGATGCTTGATATGGGCCAGCTCGTGGGCGATTACCCCGGCCAGCTCGTCGCGGTTAAGCAGGTGAAGCAGACCGGTGGTAACGGCCACGACCCCGTGGCCGGGATCCCGACCGGTCGCAAAAGCATTCGGCTGAGTCGCATCCACCAGCCAGAGCCGGGGCTTCGGAATTCCAGCCCGGTAGGCGAGCTGGGCCACCAGGTCGTGGAGCCACGGGGCCTCTTCATACGGCAACTCCCGGGCTCCGGTCATCGCCTGAACAACCCGGTCGCTGAACCAGTAGGCAAAGAAGTTCATCAAGAGGGCCATGACCAGGGCAACAAACATCCCGGTCGGCCCGGCAACGACCCGCCCGGCGAACACGAGCAAGCCGGCCAGCAGCGCCAGCAGAACCACCGTCTTAAGGCTGTTGGCCGTCATCGCAAAACCCTCCCTTCACAGCACTGCACATTAGCATCTTATCCGGGCGGCCTGTCCCCGTCAAGGCCAGCCACGGTTCGCCTTTATTCTGTCCGCGACATATTATACCGGGTAACGGATGATGAACGGCAGACTGGCAACTATCCTGGCCGACAAAACGGCCGGCGCAACTGAAATCGCCCGGCGCACCCTCCAGCACCTGGCGGCCGGCGGCCCCGAGGACCTGGCCGATGCCATCCGCCTTCTCAAAACGACCCGGCCTGACTTTGCCGTCCTGGTCAACCTGGGTCGCCGGCTTGAAGACCTCGCCCGAGCCGGCCTGGTAACAACCGAGGCCCTCTGGCTGATGCTGGCCGAACTTGAATCAGCCGCCGAAAAGGCCGCCCAGCAGCTTGCGGGTATCCTGCCAGCCAACGCCGACCTGGTTACGGCCAGCTACAGCTCCCAGGTTGTCCAAGCCGTTCGGGTTTATCAGCGCCGGGGCGCTGGCCGGGTCCGGGTCTGGTCGCCCGACCCGGCCGACCCCATCGCCCGCCAGGCCGGAAACATCCTTCAAGCCAAACTTATTGACTCCCTCGAAGGGCTTATCCAGCCGGTGGGGCTTATCGGGGCCGATGCCGTCTTCGCCGACGGCGGCGTCATTAACGGCAGGCCTAGCCTGAGCCTGGCCCGGGCCCTCAGCCTGCGCCGGGCACCCCTTTACGTGGTCGCAAGCTCATGGAAGCTTCTTCCTGAGCCGTCCCGGCCCCCGGCTGAGCCGGGCTTTGACCTGGTGCCTGGCCGGCTCATCACCGCCATTATTATCGAGTCGGGACCCTGGAAGCCAGCTTCAGCGGAGCCGCCACTCCTCGACGTTCCACCAGAGGCTGATGGGTGAGGGCTTTACACCCGAAATCTGCGGCCGAAAGGCGTAAACCACCTTCGGGTGAAAGATGGGAATGCTCGGCGCCTCCCGGTAAATCAGCTCCTGGGCCCGGAAGTAGACCTCCCGCCGCTTCTCAGGATTTGCCTCGAGCCGGCCCGCCTCCAGCAGCTGGTCCAGCTCCGGGTTGCTGTAGCGCAGAAAGTTGTGGCCGGCCGCAATTGAGCTGGTATGGAACCGCCGGTAGAGAAAGTCCGGGTCGACATTAACCGAACTGCCGATGAAAATCGCCTCGAAGTTGCTCTTGAGCACGTAGTCGTTGATAAACGTGTTCAGCTCCAGAAAGACCGGCTCAACGTCGACCCCAAGCTCCCGCCACTGCTGCCGGATAAACAGAACAATCTCCTCCCGGACCTTATCGCCCGAGTTTGTCAGGAGCTTGAACTTAAGCTTTTGCCCGTCCTTCTGGAGAATGCCGTCCGGACCGGGCTGCCAGCCGGCTTCCGAAAGGAGCGCCCGGGCCCGGTTAAGGTCCCGGGGCCACGGCCTGACATTCGGGTTGTAGTAATACGTGTTCGGCAGGATCTCCGACGTCGCCGGAACGGCCTGGCCCTCCAGAATCCCGTTGATAATGGCCTGCTTGTCAAGGCCGTAATTTAAAGCCTGCCGGACCCGCCGGTCCCGGAAGAGCGGATTTTCGTTGTTAAAGCCAACATAGGTGTTAAAACCGAGGGTCTCGAAAAAGCTCAGGTTGCGGTCCTGCCGAACCCGGCCGATATCGTTGCTCGGAACGGCAGCGGCATCTACCTCCCCGCTCAGCAGTTGAACGGTCAGGATGCTGGAATCTTTGAGAAACTTCCAGATGATGGTTTCGATCCCCGGCTTCCTTCCCCAGTAGTCCTGATTTGCCTTAAACCGGATGTACTGACCCGAAGCCCACTCCTCGACCTTATACGGGCCGGTGCCGACCGGCTTGCGGTTGAACCCGGTGTTGAGCAGGTCCTGGCCTTCAAGAAGGTGCTTCGGAGCAATACCGACCGAAAGCTTCGAAAGGAACGAGGCGTCCGGGGCCTGGAGTGCGATTTTAACCGTGTACTTGTCGGGCGTCGTTATCTCCCGGATGCCGGCATAATCGGTCTTGGCGATGGTCCCCTTAACGTTCGGGTCCCGGATTGTGTCGAGAGTAAATTTGACGTCGTCCGCCGTAAATTCCTGCCCGTCATGCCACCGAACCCCCTGCCGCAGGTAAAACGTATACTGGCGGCCGTCCGGCGAGATCTCCCAGCGGGTCGCAAGGGCAGGGATCAGGGCCATCTGGTCATCCACCGCCACCAGCGGGTCGAAAACCAGGTCGATGGCCGCCTTGGTGTGGACCTCAGGCCCGACAATGGGATTGAGCCGGCTCGGCTCGGCGATGGTACCGTAAACCAGGGTGCCGCTTGGACCGGCCGCCGGCGGGGCAGGGGTTGCCGGCTGAGGCATACAGCCAGCCACCAGAACCGCAAGAACTATCAGCCCCCAGAACTTTGAGAGTCTCATCCGGGCCCTCCTCTGAGTTCGTCGGCCTCCAGGACCGGAGCTACCCCCCGGCTTCCACATCGGCCTGAACCGCGGCCGACTCCGGCCCCGCCCACACGGCGGAACCGCTCTATTTTACGTCAGCCGGCACACCCGCGCCAATCGTTTACTCCGTGAAATTTTCCACTGGCCAGACCGGGTCGCCCACCCGAATGAGGCCTCCGGCGATCACCCGGGCCAGCACTCCCCGCCGGCCTTGAAGCTCAGCCTGAAGGCCCGGCCGAATCTCATCCATCCGGAAGCATGGGGTGCACGGGCCCGTCAGCTCGAGAACCGCCTCCGACCCGACCCGGAGGCGGGTGCCCGCCGGAAGCCTCTGGAGGCCGAGGCCCCGGACAGTCAGGTTTTCTTTGACCTGGCCCGGCTTGAGTCCGAGGGCATCGAGGATTTCGAGGTCGATGAGAAGGACCTGGCGGCGGCCGCCCCGGGCGTGGAAGTCATCCTCAAGTCCAAGCCCGGCGACCGCCCGGACCTCGGACCGGCTTATCATCGGCAACCGGTGGCCCGGGCAGAGCTGGAGGGCAACAACGGTTCCGGGCGGCGTCATCGGGGCGGCCGGATCACCTCCTCCCCGTGCAGGTATGGTCGCAGGACCTCGGGAATGACGACGCTGCCGTCCGGCTGCTGGTAGTTTTCAAGGATGGCGATCATCGTCCGGGGCAGGGCGACCCCAGACCCGTTAAGGGCATGGGGGTACTCTGGTCGGGCCCGCGGCGCTGGCCGGTAGCGAATATTCGCCCGGCGGCACTGGAAATCGCCGACGTTACTGCATGAGGAGACCTCAAGCCACTCCTGAACGCCCGGCGCCCAGACCTCCAGGTCGTAACCCTTCGTCGCCGTGAAGCCGAGGTCCCCGACACACCGCAGAACCACCCGGTAAGGCAAGCCGAGCCGCTGCAGGATATCTTCGGCGTCCCGGACCATCTTTTCAAGCTCTTCGTTCGAGTCTGCCGGCTCGACAAACTTGAACATCTCAACCTTATCGAACTGGTGGACCCGCTTGATGCCCCGAGTATCCCGGCCGGCCGCGGCCTTCTCCCGCCGGAAACAGGCCGAGTAGGCCACGTAGTAAAGGGGCAGAGTCCCGGGCTCAAGAATCTCGTCCCGGTGCAGGTTAAGCAGGGGCACCTCGGCCGTGGGGATAAGCCAGAGGTCGTCCTCCTCGTCGTGGTAAAGGTTGTCATAAAACTTCGGGAGTTGACCGCTGCCGAGCATCACCTCCCGCCGGACCAGGTACGGCGGGTAGATTTCGGTGTAGCCGTGCTCCCGGGTATGAACATCCAGCATCCAGGTTATCAGCGCCCGCTGGAGGCGGGCTCCGGCGCCCTTAAGGATATAAAAGCGGCTCCCCGAAAGCCTGGCCCCCCGCTCAAAGTCGATGATATCCAGAAGCTCGCCCAGGTCCCAGTGGGGCTTCGGCGGGAAATCGGGGACCTGGGGTTCGCCCCAGGTGCGGACAACGACGTTATCCCGCTCATCCCGGCCGTCGGGAACCGACGGGTCCGGCAGATTCGGGATGGCGAGCAGGAGGTCGTTAAGTTCGGCGTCAATCCCACTGAGCCGGGCCTCAAGGTCCTTAATCCGGTCACCGATAGCCCGCATCTCGGCGATGAGCTCTGGGGGCTTTTCGGCCATCCTGCCGAGCTTGCGGCTCACCTCATTGCGGATGGCCCGGAGCCGGTCAGCCTCGGTCGTAAGCTTCCGGCGCTCCTCATCGAGGGCGAGAACCCGGTCGACAACCGAGAGGTCCTCACCCCGGCGGGCCAGGCCGGCCCGGACCAGGTCAGGTCGGTCCCGAATCAGCTGGATGCTCAGCATCGCGTCTCGAAAGAGTTTATACCAGATTCAGTGTAGAATAATAATGGAAGTTCGGATGGATGTGCTAAACTTCTGTCCACGATACGAGCGGGCCGTACGGATCCTGGCCAAGCCGTGGACGCCCCTCCTTATCCGCTCACTCCTGGCCGGCCCCCGCCGGTTCTCTGAGATCCGGGCCTATATCGGCCAGATCAGCGACCGGCTCCTCTCCCAGCGGCTGAAGGAACTCGAACGGGAGGGGATCATTGCCCGGCAGGTTATCCCATCAACCCCGGTCCGGATCGAGTACAGCCTTACACCCAAGGGCCGGGAGCTCGAACAGGTCGTCCGGGCCCTCCAGGCCTGGGCCGACCGCTGGGTCGAGCTTGAGACGGCAGCGCCCGGCACCCGGTAGGCCCCATTCCAAAGGACCGGTCCCGTTCTGGCCGGGCCTGCCTGACCCCTGACCGCCCCAGCCTGTCGCCTGAGCCGGCCCCGCGACGGGCCGGTTTTTTAGATTGCGATTACCTGAGGCCTTTTTCGCCAAAGGTTTCACAAAATCCCCACGAAGAACCTGCTTAAACCGTCCCCACCTGCCGAAAGCTGTATTAGGCCGGCCCGGGCTTTTAAATCAGGCGGAGCCCGGAATTCGGGCCAGCCGACACAGAAGAAGCCGATGCATTTTAATGAAATAGTCAGAAGCCGAATCCTGGTTATCGACAGCCAGCAGGGCGATGCCGCGGCGCTTCGGGAGCTTCTTACCCGGGCCGGTTACACCAATATCCGGACAGTCCCCAGCATCGGGCTGGCCATCGACGCCGTCCGGAACGGTTTTCACCCGGACCTGGTTATCCTCGACCTTCAGACCCTCGATTCCGGGGGCCTGGAACCGCTGCGCGACCTCCAGCAGACACTTTCCCAGAACGAGTACGTTCCCCTGCTGGCCATCGTCGCCGGGGCCGACCTCGGCCTGAAGGAGCGGACCCTGCTTCTTCTGGCGAAAGACTACATTACGAAACCCTTTGACCGGACCGAGGTCCTCTTCCGGGTGAAGAACCTGCTCGAGACCCGCCTCCTTTATCTTCAGGTTCAGCAGCATAACCAGCTGCTCGAGGAGCGGGTCCGTCAGCGCACCAGGGACCTGGAGGCCGCCCGGCTCGAGATCCTGGAGCGGCTCGCCTTGGCCGCCGAGTTCCGGGATGACGCGACCGGCAAGCACACCCGACGGGTTGCCCGGATTTCAGCCCTGGTGGGCCGCGAGCTTGGGCTGTCCTCAGGTTCAGTCAAGCTCCTCGAACGGGCGGCCCCCCTCCATGACATCGGCAAGATTGCCGAAAACGACCGGCGCCAGCGCAAGCACGGACCTCTTAGCCCCGAGGAGTTCGAGGTCGTTAAGGCCCACACCGTCATCGGCGCCCGGATTCTGAGCGGGAGCCGCTTCGATATCTTGCGGCTGGCCGAACAGATTGCCCTTTCCCACCACGAACGCTGGGACGGGAACGGCTACCCGCAGGGCCTCAGTCGTGACCGGATACCGATGCCGGGTCGGGTTGTGGCCGTCGCCGACGTCTTCGACGCCCTGACCCACGCCCGGCCTTACAAACCGGCCTGGTCGTGGGACGAAGCCGTTGCCGAAATTGAAAGTCAGCGGGGCCGTCAGTTCGACCCACGGGTTGTCGACGCGTTCTTGAACCTGGCAGCTCGCGGCGAACTGCGGACGGCCCTGGCCGATATCGAGGATGCGGACCCCCAGCTCCCGGCCCAGTCCTTCGGCCTCACGGGCTAGCTGGCGACCGGCCCGGCCGCCCTTGCTCCAGCCGCCGGGTTGCCCAGAGCTGCTTTTCGGACGTAATCAGATACTCGATGTGGTAATCCTGGCGGTGCTTGTCGAGCCACCAGCCCAGGGCCCGGTCCTGCAAAATTGAGCGCTTGTCCGGGTCGATGGGCCGGTTGGGGTCCCGCTCAAGGACCCGAACGATATAGAACTTCTGCTGGGGATTAAGGGCACTGCTCAGGTCGTTCGGCGGAGTTTCGGTTGTTGCAAATGGCTTGCTGTACTGGCCCGGTTGAAGCTCCTCGAAGACAACCCGGTCGAATTCGGCGTCCCGAACGCCCCGGGGAAACCACCCCAGGTCACCCCCCCGCCCGGACGGCAGTTCGCCCAGGAGGGTTTCAAAACTCTCGCCAGCCTGCAGCTGGTTGTACGCCTGGTCAGCGTCTTCAGCCTTATCGTAGACGAGGGCCTGGACGTGGACCTGCTCGGCGACGGTCGGAACCTGGTCCCGAACGAACGCGTCAAGTTTCTGGCGGAGGAGCTGACCGGCAACAATATCCCGGTATTCGGCCTCCGAAAGGCCGGCACGGCCCAGGAAGTCCTTCAGCAAATCCGCCGGGTTTGCCGGCGGCTGGCCGGTCTGGGACTGCGGGGGCGTGAAATTCCGGGCAATCGTCTGCTCGACCTCATCGGGGGATACGGAAAGGCCGAGCTTTTCGGCCTCCCGCCGGACAACCTGGTCATCCACCCAGTCAAAGACAACCTGGGTCGGCAGAATGGCCCGCTGCATGGCAACCGGGTCGCCAAAGGGGCTGCATGTACTGGCGCCAAGCCCCGCCTGGAGCTGGAGCAGGTAATCCCGGTAACGCAGGAGCTTTAAATATTCGTTCATCGTCAGGACCCGGTCCTCGACCCGGGCGATGGGCTCGAGGCCCATGGCCACGTACTCGCGGTAGAAGGCGTAGGCGGGAAGGCCAAGGGCCACCAGGAGGACGCCGGCAACCCCGAGAATCACAAGGCGCTGGAGTCGCCGCTCCCGGGCCCAGCGGGCGGCAAGGCGCCGGCTCACCGGCCGGGGTTGGGCAGGGGCGGCCTTCTTAGCCACAGTATTACGGCGGGTCAGACCCCGGGCCGGCTCAGGCCCGGATACCGACCCCGCCGGTCTTGCGGATGTGGTCGGGCGTGAAGGGGAGCAGTGCCAGGTGGCGGGCACGCTTTATCGCCACCGAAAGCCGGCGCTGGTGCTTCGCGCAGACGCCGGTCTTGCGCCGGGGCTCAATCCGGGCCCGGTCCGAGAGGAAACGCCGCAAGCGGGCCACGTCTTTGTAATCGATATAATCAACGTCCTCGGTGCAGAACGGACAGAGCTTCCGCCGCGGAATGTAGCGGCGTCCCTCAGTGCGTCGGGCCGTTCGCGCTGCTTCGGTCAAGGTCTCACCCCGCTTTTAGAATGGCAGGTCTTCGGCCTCAATGGCCTCCTCTTCCTCGACCGCCGCCTCAGCCGCCGGTGCCCGGTCGAGGAGGACCATCTGACTGGCGATAACGTCAATGAATTTCCGGGTCTGGCCATCCGAACCCTGGAAGGTCCGGGTCTGGAGCCGCCCTTCAATCAGCACCTTGCGGCCCTTGCTCAGGTACTGGTTGCACGTTTCGGCCAGCTTCCCCCAGGCCGTAACCCGGAACCAGTCGGTTTCGTCAACCCAGGCCTCGTCACCCTGACGCCGCCGGCGATTCACCGCGACGTTGAAACTCACAACCGGACGGCCATCCGGCGTGTAGCGAAGCTCCGGGTCGCCGCCCAGGTTCCCAACAAGAATGACCTTACAGTACGAACCCGCCATCTGAGCCTACTCCTCAGTCGTCGACGTTGCCCCAACCTCGGCCGCCTCGGGCTCCCCGGAAGCCACCGCCGCCGGCTGAGCCGGAGCCGGCTTGGCCTTGAGGGCGGCCTCCTCCAGGCGGACAACCAGATGGCGGACCACATCCTCATTTAGGAGGAGCCAGCGTTCAAGGTCAGCCACCCGCCGGGGGTCGAGGGCAAATTGCATCAGGACGTAATAGCCTTCCCGGTAGCGGTTAATAAAATAGGCAAATTTTCGGCGGCCCCAGGGTTCAACCTTGGTGAGGTCGCCGCCGTACTCCCGGATCAGGCCAGCAACCCGGCCAATGAGCGCCTGGACTGCCTCGTCCTCAAGGTCGGGGCGAACGATAAAAACCAGCTCGTAGTCGCGCAAATGCTCCGTACCTCCCGGTGACTACCGGGTTCTATTGTAGCACGCCAAACTTTCCCGGCGCAAACCCCGGGAAGCCGACCCCGGGGCTGCCCGGCGCTTGCCCTCACCTCAATCTCTCAGCCCGACCTGCAAAGTGGGCCCGGGATTGTGGGGCCCATTCCTTGAACGATAACAGCGGCTGTCCCAGCCAGATTTCAACGACGCCCGGCCGCCGCAGGCGCCCGGGCGTCGGCAGAGCCGACATTCACCCCTAGCCCCGTGACAAGCACCCTCGTCGTACGTATTCTTGAACTCTCGGACCACGGTTAACCTGCTCAGGCGTATCCTTCCGCTAGCCAGAGCCCCCAAAGTCGCAAAATGACCGCCCCACAGCACGCGCTTCAGCCGCATCCGGAGCGAGCGGGGCGTGTCTGCTGGAAGTGGTTGTTAGTCCGCCCTTTGGGCCGGGATTCTCAGGGTTGACGAGTTGATATGGGAGGGACTCTGGGTGTGTCGGAATAGGGCGGCCAGTCGAACGACAGACAGCGGTATGACTGCGCTCCAAACTACCAGCACGGGCAACGCAATCAAGACGGGGATGAGCCCCAGACCAAACGCGTTCGCCTACCGTCTGGTGTTCCTGAGCTAACGGTCGCGCCAGGGTCATATGCCTGAGCGGAGATGTTCTTCGGCGATGCGGCGAGCAGCAGCTTCGGTCGCGATGCCCTCGGCTGTTGCCACCTCAAACAGCCGCCGCAGAGCCTTCCGGACGCTCTCAACCACCTCCTTCTCGGCCTGCGCCCGCGACCATCCCAGCACCTCCATGCCAGGTATAGCCATGGCCCCGCCGACATTGATGACGTAATCGGGCGCATACAAGATGCCCCTGGCCCGTAGCCTTTCGCCATCCTCCGGGCTGCTCAGCTGGTTATTGGCCCCGCCTGCCACCGCCCGGCACTTCAGGCGTGGGATAGTGTTGGGGTTGAGTACTCCACCCAACGCGCACGGAGCAAAAATGTCGCAGTCGGTTTCGTAAACCGAATCCGACGGGACAAATTGGAGCCCGAGATCATCGCGAAAGTGCTGGATAGCAGCGTCGTTGATGTCGTTGAACGATACTTCGGCACCTGCCGCACGCAGATACCCGACCAGTGTTCCTCCAACGTGCCCGACGCCCTGTATGAGCACTCGTCGGCCTTCCAGAGAAGGATCGCCGTAAAGAAATTCACAGACCACTTGCAGGCCGGCGAACACCCCCAGCGCTGTAATCGGCCCACTGTCGCCCGCACCCCCCGCTGCCACCGTGCGACCGAAGACGTAGGGCGCGCCGGTTTCAGCGATAACGTCCATGTCCTCACTGGACGTGCCGACATCTGGCCCGGTATAGAACAGGCCCCCTAACTGCCGCACCAGGCTGCCATACCGGCGCAGGAGAGCAGGACGGGACTGCGGGTCAAGGTCAGCGGGGATATGGATCACGGCTTTCCCGCCGCGTGGGATGCCCGGTACGGCGAACTTATAGGTCATCGCGGCGGCAAGGCTGAGCGCGTCCCGAAGCGCCCCTTCCAGGTCGGGATAGGGCTTCATCCGGGTACCCCCGCCCGCCGGGCCGAGGCGAGTGGAGTGGATCGCGATGAAGACCCAGGCGCTGGTCGGTCGGTCATAGCGGGTGACAACCGTCTCGCCATCCCAATCGCTCAACAACGATTCAATGTCCATAGCGGTTTCTCCCCGACGCAGGCGGCGGAAACAGATACCAGCGATAGCGTGCAATCTCGCGATAGCCAATGCGACGGTACACGCCCTCCCCCATGGGCGAGGCCTGAAGGGAAGCCAGCCGTGCACCACGCTGAAAGCCCTCGTGCGTCACGGCACGGGTCACAAGTTCACCAAGACCCCGGCGACGGTAAGCGGGATGGACCCCCACGTGGATGACCTCGGCCACCCCGTGGCTGAGATACATCATCGCGCCCGCCGCGGGTGCTCCCTCGACGTAAGCGACGACAGCCACAATATGCGGCGCGGTCAGGCTGCGCAGGTCGGGGTAGACAGCGTGCCAGGTTTCCTCCGCTACGCCCAGGGTCTGGAAGGCGCTCGCCACGGCTGTGAGGAAATCAGCCCGTTGCGCCCCGGTTTTAACCTCCTGCAGTTCAATCCCGGGCGGGGCCGAGGGCAGGGCCACAGGCGTTTCAAGAACCATTTCGGGGCTGTCACTGCTAGGGACATGTCCAGCCGCCGCCATCGTTATGTCGATATCGGCGTCGATATGGTCCATCGTATGCAGAGTGAACCCGCGCCCCCACCTGGCAAAGAATTCTGTCGCCCTGGCAACGATCTCGGCTGCGGCCAGTCCGGGTTCTGTTCTCACCGCACCGTTCCAGAGGGCCGGATCCGACGCACCTGTCGCATAGAGTAAGAGTCCCTTCTCTTCGAGGATGACCCCCTGCGACCTCCAGGTGACCTCTCGCATCGTCTCCGCAAGACTACGATGGGTCAGCTCCAGCAGATCGTCTTGCTTCATCACGCCTCCTCGTGCCAGTCGGTAAGCCCCAGAGCCAGGGCAAAGGCCAGCTCACGAGCCGCACAGTTGGTCTGCTCCCGTCTCATATCTCTGGCTCGCTCAGCAGACGCTTCCGGCGCCGCGGGTTGCTGAATCCTTACCATTTGGCGCACCAGCGGCCGGGAGTATCCGTTGCATGCGCCGGTTAAGCAGCGGCCAATGTAAAGCCGGATTGACTCATGGCCCGTTCACCAGATGCCTGGAAAGAAACTGGACCTGTGCCGATGATGCCATGCGCTCACTGATTTCACGAACGTCTGCGAGGTGGCGGAGACCACCTAGAGAATAGTGCCGATTCAAGTCCGGGTCCGGCCGCGAAACTGACCGCGTTCACGGGCGTACCCTTCCGCACCCGTTCCCGCCGGACGACCGGTTCTACTACAGGATGAGCAGCCTACACCGGGGAAGCCGCCCCAATCTTCCCGGTTGTCAGGACCTCGGCTCGGCCGCGATGATTACGACGTCAGGCCGAGCTGTTGCATCATGGTGGTGAGGTCGTAGTAGCGACTCTCTTCAACGATTTGCCCCCGGGCATTGACCCGAACAAACCTCCCAATACGCATGCTGACCTGCCGGTTGGTTGCTGGCATTGTCCCGGCTGGCGTAACCATGGCCCCCCGGTTGGTTCCCGTGAACTCCAGCTCAAAAGCCGCTGCATCCCCGCTGCTAATCGTATTGATTGGGTTTACGTGGGCATCCGGGAAGGCCTCCAAAAAAGCCTCAACGTCCTCCCGAATGGCTTCCCGACCTTTCAGCAGCTCGGAATACTGGGGGTCGTAAACCACGGCCCCGGCCGCATAGAGGGCCACGAAAGCGGCCGCATCATGGCGGTTAAAAGCGTCAATGGTTTTCAAGCTTGCGTCCTCAGCAGACACAGGATCCTCCCCGTTTTAAAACCCGGACCAGGGTAACCGTCGTCCGGTATATTCGCGGCCAGCGCCTTTTACCGTCGCGGAATGTGTGCCCCACGGCACGCCCTTCAGCCGCACCCGGAGCCCCGCTGACATAGGGTCACGTCGGGAGCACGGGTCAGATGAAGCGTTACCGGAGAATGAGTGTGTGCAACTCTTGGACGCGGCGCTCTGGCTTGATATCGGCAGGTAGGTTCGGCCGCACATACTTCGCGAACCATTCGGCTGCGTCCTTTGCTGATTCCCATACTTCGACGACACGCCAGCCGCCTTCAATCGGATGGCCGTAGTGCATGATGAATCCGGGCGCCCCCTTGAGGAGGTCTCCGAGAACCCGGATGGTCTCCTCGTAACCTTCGCGCGTCTGTCCAGGAACATCGGCAGTAATCGCCACAGCCATTGGCGTGGTCCTCCTTCCCTGAATTGTGGGTCCTTCGGACCGGCCAGATTCCCTATTCCCGGGCCACTCCACCCCCCCTACATAGCCACTGGCTTCCAGAGCTGGGCGGCGCTGTAGCTGTCCAAGAAAGCATCAAAGCGGGCAAGCTTTCCCTGGCGGTAGGTCAAGACGTGGACCCAGTCCAGCTCGCCCCGCCGGCCGGTCGATTTCACCCGCTGGGTCTGGCGGCCCAGTACAACTACCTTATCGCCCGAGGCAATAAACTCGTCCGGGCTGAAAGTCTCGAACTCGTAGTTTTCGGCAAGTTTCCGGAACCAGTCGGCGACCGCCACCTTGCCCCGGTAAGTGCCCCCTTCGGGAGCAACCTCGACCGGGGAGTGGATTACCCACTCGATGTCGTCGGTTAACAGTTCAAGCAACCCCGGGATATCGCCCCGCAGAAACAACCCGTACCCCTGCTTGGCCAGGTCAACATTGCTCACGACCTCACACTCCTTGTTTTGGTTTAAAATAGGCCCATCATTAGACGGCCGGCGGGATGTTCTGGTTCATCCGGAAGAAGTTGTCCGGGTCCCATTTCGCCTTAACCTGCGTCAGGCGCTTCCAGGCCGGCCCGTAAGCGGCGGAAGGGACCCGACCCGCTTCGTCGGCGGTCATGAAGTTGATGTAAATCCCGCTGGCGGCGTCGGCCTCCGTCGCCGACCAGAGGTCCCGGGCCCACCGGACCACTTCCTCGTCCTGGTCCGGCCCTTCCCAGCGGCCGTGGACGTTCACGACGTAGGCCGCATCCCGGTGGGGATAGGCGGCCGAATCGGCGGGCAGGGCACCGACCTGCCCGCCCAGGGTGAGGACAGGTATCTCGCACAGCGGCGACGGCAGCCTTTCGGCAAAACCGACAAGGGTATCGATAAACCGGTCGCTCAGGGTGGTAAGGTTATGCGACTTCCAGTAGT